>CAZLKG010000076.1:0-8028 GCA_964560045.1 uncultured Slackia sp. | reverse complement strand
CCTTGTGGATGTTGGATGCAACGAATCAGCCATGGATGACTTCGCCTTCCATCTCGTATGCCAAAGTGTCGCCTATCTTAACCCTCACGATCTCTGCCGGTTCTCCCTCATCAAGATACACAACTCCATCGACTTCGGGTGCCTGACACATCGCACGACCATACAGCTGACCGTCTTCCTCGCGCCCGAGCACAAGCACATCCATCACCCGGCCTATGCGACTTGACACGCGCGCCTGCCCTATGGCATCAGCGAGATCGCGAATCTCTTGCGCACGGGAGATCTTTGTCTCTTCGTCAAGTTGACAGGGAAGTTCCGCTGCCCGGGTTCCTTCCTCGGCAGAATACGGAAACACCCCCACGTAGTCGAATTCCGCTGCTTCAAGGAACGCAAGAAGTTCTTTGAAGTCATCTCCTGTTTCGCCAGGAAAACCGGTGATGAGAGTGGTGCGCAGAGTTATGTCGGGAACACGATCGCGTATACGGCGTATGAGGGCGAGATGGCTTTGCGTCCCTCCACAGCGATTCATGGCACGCAAAATGCGTGGAGCGGAATGCTGGAGCGGAATGTCGAGATATGTACACACGTTGGGCCGAGGAGCTATAACATCAAGCAGCTGGTCGGTGACGCCCTGGGGTTCGACATACATCAGGCGAAACCAGGTGGAGGGAAACTCATCCGCAAGGCGTCCCAAGAGTCCGGCCGTGGTATCGCGCATGGCGAAATCCTCTCCCCAACGACCCGTGTCCTGAGCAATGAGCGTCACTTCTCGCACCCTTGATTCCACGCGTTCGGCAACGGCGGCACGCACCTGCTCGTAAGAAAAGCTGTGATAGCGACCACGGATATAGGGGATGGCACAAAACGAGCAAAATCGGTCACAGCCGTCACTTATCTTGACGTAGGCGGCAGGGCTTTCCGCCCAAGGCGCAGCGCAAAACGAGCTTCCTCCAGAAAAACCCAATACATCACAAAGAACCTCGGCGATATCGTCTTCTCGCGAGCAGGGAACACATGCGCTCGCCTCTGTAAGCTCCCTTTCAAGATCTTCGCCATAACGCGCGGGCATACAGCCCGCAACCACAAGTTTGGAGCGAGCAGAAGCGATGTTGTCTAGCCCGCTGATATCAAGGATGCACTCAATGCTCTCTTCGGTAGCTGCCTGAATGAACGAGCAGGTGTTCACGACCACGGCATCGGCTTGAGCTGGGTCACGTTCTAGGGAGAATCCGGCCTGGGTCACACGCTTGATCATCTCGGCGGTGTCCACCTCATTTTTGGCACACCCGAGTGTGACAAAGCACACGCTCGGCGCAGCAGGGGTATCGTGGAGGGCTGTCACGTCGATGTTGGTCACGCGTCAATCCTTCTTTCCAAAACGAATCCACTCCCTGGGGTATCACAGCGCATCTGACATGCGATTCGCTAACGTTAGCGGTAGTTCACGTATTGGAGAGGCTGGCCGTAGTCTTTGCTTTTCAGAAAGGAAATAACCGACTGCAGGGCATCCTTGGACGCAGAGCTTACGCGCAACTTATCCCCCTCGATGGCCACTTTCACCTTGAGTTTCTGGGCACGAATGTCCTTGCTGATAGAAGAGGCCACCTCCTTGTCGATGCCCTCAATGATGGTTCCCGTCTGACGCACGCTTTGCCCAGCGGAGGGAACCGGATCACCCCAAGAGAGAGAGGCCAGGTCGATGCCACGTCTAATGAGCTTGCTTTCCAAAACATCAATTACCTGCTTGGCGACAAAATCGCTGGGAGCGCTCACCAAAAGTGTCCTGGCTTGCTTGTCAAGTGATATCTGAGCGCCCGAACCCTTGAGGTCATAGCGCTGCGAAAGCTCACGCTTGGTCTGCTGAAAGGCGTTATCCACCTCCTGCATATCAACAGTAGAAACAACGTCGAAGCTCGAATCCTTTGCCATTGTTGCACCTCTTTCTCTCATAAACCAGGTATCAAAACCGATAATACGTCTCGGGTAATCATGCGCCGATAAGGCTATTCGGAAGTCGAATCGTGCTCCTCGTTCCAGGCATCAAGCACATCCTGAAAATCAACCGAATAGCGGAAAATCCCGTTGCTGCTTACATATTCTTCGATGTCTATCTCTTCACCATCCTGGGTGACGGTCAATCCCTCGTAGGGGCTCGCCACTATCTCGAAGGTTCCGGTAACTTCAAAGCTCTCAGATGCCGGACCCGATATGGTTTCGGCGAGCACGTATTCGTCATCCACCTGAATTTCTAGATACGGTTCGCTCCCATCAGCCACCTCATAGGCAATCACGACCTCAGTGGGAGCCGTTTCCTCATCTTCTTGTGTCTCCTCTTCAGAATCTTGCGTCTCCTCTTCGGAGGAAGAATCCTCTTGGGTGGTGCTTTCGGAGCCGGGCAACCCCGTCACGCTCAGAGGCTGACCTGAGGAATCGATAGTGGCGATGCGGTTCATACCGTTGACCATCACCACAATGAGCACCGCTAAAAGCAGAACGATCACGCCCGCCAAGATGAACGGCGCCCTGATACTCAGTGCGGAAGAGCGCTTATTCACACCAAGGTTTGAAGGAGCGGCATAGAGGTGGCCAAAGTGTTGTTCTGATGAGGGTGAGGCTGAAAGCGCGGATGAAGAATTCCTACGTCGAGTGGAGCGTCCTGATTGTCGCCCTCCTTCCACAGGTTCGATCCTGTTCGTCTCTTCCGCCGAGCGAGCGGCTCTGCGCTGTGAAAGCCCCTGACCATAGGCATTGAACGATCCCACATGTACGGAACCGATGCGACGCGTAGTGGCCGCAGGAGGCTCAGAGGTAGACACCTGGCCCTCGAGACCCCTCCTTTGCAAGAAATCGCTTCGCGGAGGTGTTGCCGAGCCGGAGCGCACAGAGGAGCTTCGGGTGCTATCTGAGATGAGAGATCTGTCACGACCATAGCTCTGTCGATGGGGTGTCGATACACTGGACTCCGAAGATTTGAGGGAGGCGCGAGCCTTTTCCACCTGGTAATGGTATTGCGCATCGAGATACATCTTGACAAGCTCGGCAGGATTGAGTCCCAGATAGCGCGCATAGGCATTGATCATATTGCGAGAATACCCTCGAGGCGGCATGCCCTCAAGGTCAGAAGCCTCTATCTTTTCGAGGATGTCAGGCCGTATGCGTATACGGCGCGCGACCGAGATGATATCTTCGCCGCTGCGCTGCCGCGCTTGGCGAAGCACCTCGCCGAAATTCTTGACATCCACGCGCGATACCTCCTCTTCCCCGCAAAGAATACGTGCGGGGACATGCCTTATTTCTCGTGCACGCCATGACGGCGGGCAGTGGACATGCTGATGGCGAATAGGATACACACCGACTCGCCATCGGCCGCCCTAGAATCAATCTGATGCGTCATGCCCCTCAAAAGCCTTGAGGGTTTCCAACTCCATGGCATCTACTAAAACCTCTCGAGGCTTGCTGCCGTTGGGTGGTCCCACAACGCCTTTTTCCTCGAGCATGTCCATGATGCGCCCTGCTCTCGAATAGCCTACACTCAAACGCCGCTGGATATTGGACGTTGATCCCAATCCATTCGAAACCACTATCTCGGCGGCCTCCCACAAAAGGGGATCGTCTGAACTCGAAGATCCGCCACTGCCATCGGGCATAGACGATCCTATTCCAATAACGTTGGTCGCCAAAATCTCTTTGTGGTAGTCCGGCTCACCCTGCTCTTTGAGGTGTGCGACCGTGGCCTCTATCTCCTTCTCTGAGACAAAGCACCCCTGCAGGCGCTGAGGCTTAGGCCACTCCGGTTTGCTGAAAAGCATGTCCCCTAAGCCGATGAGGTTTTCGGCTCCCGGTGTATCCAAAATCACACGCGAATCGATACCGGAGGCCACGTTGAACGCAATGCGGTTGGTTATGTTTGCCTTGATCAGACCCGTGACCACGTTGGTGGAAGGGCGTTGCGTAGCCACTATCATGTGAATTCCTGCTGCGCGTGCGAGCTGTGCGATGCGGCTGATGGAAAGCTCCACCTCTTTGCCCACGTTCATCATGAGATCCGCCAGCTCATCGATGATGATGAGGATGTAGGGCAGCTTCTTAGGTGCCTCCGGCGGGACGTTCTCACCGGAAGGCTGAGTGCTGCCCTGACCTGGCTGCGACTCATCAGGAGTGGCGGGATCAAGGGCACCGGATTCCACCTTGGCGTTGTACTGGTTGATGTTTCTCACGCCAGCCTTCGACATGACTTTAAGGCGGCGCTCCATCTCGGCCACACCCCACGCCAATGCGCTCGCAGCCTCATTGTTCTCGGTGACCACGGGTACATACAGATGCGGAATTCCGTTGTAGGGCGTAAACTCCACGCGCTTGGGATCGATCATGATAAACCGCACCTCGTCGGGAGTTGCCCGCATCAAGATGGACATGATCATGGCATTGATGGAGACTGATTTGCCCGAACCTGTGGTTCCTCCTATGAGCAGGTGGGGCATTTTGGTCAAATCGACCACGATGGAGTTACCCTCGACATCTTTTCCGATGGCCATCTCGACAGGTCCACCGCGAGCATCCTTGAGTACATCTCCTAGAAGCACGTTTTGGCGCACTTTGTTGGGCACTTCGATGCCCACATAGTTTGTGCCCGGAATAGGTGCAAAGATGCGAACGCCAGGCGCGGCGAGAGCAAGTGCGATGTCATCAGTGAGACTCATAACACGGCTCACGCGGATGCCAGAAGGAAGATCAATCTTGAACAGGGTTACCGTAGGTCCCGCCACCCAGCCCGCAACCCTGGCCATAATGGAAAAGTCCTCGAGGGTCTTTTGAAGTTCCTTGGCGGTTTCGCTCAGCTGACTCACATCCGCTTTGGCGGCACGGGTAGTGTGCTTGATGAGGCTGAGCGGGGGCAGGATGAACCCCTCGCGCATCTGTTCGCCGGCATCCTCACCAAGGGGTTTGATGAGAGCGCGCGTTTTGTGGGAGGCGAGAGCCCCTTTTTCCTCCCCGCTCTCCTTTCGGGAGAGCTTGCGCGTCAAAGGCTTGACGGGAGTGATCTGCACTGCACTGATAGCGGAATCCCCGGATACGAGAGCCTCTTTATCATCTGCATCGGTATCCGTCGAAGAGCTCTGGGACACATCATCCCGAAAAAGAGCTTGCTCTCCCTCGCGCCTGCGAATACGGGAGCCTTCGTCCACGCCTAGAACGCGCGTCTGCGCGGCATAAGACGCTTCCAGCTCTCCTACTTCCGCCTCGGCTTCGTTATACGCATAATCGGCGGGCCAGTACATGTCTACGCTTTCGGCCTGCGGGCCGCTTTGTATGCCGCGTTGAAGACTCAGGGTCTGCGTAAGCGGCTGAGATGCTCTGCGGGGCTGCGAAAGATCTCGGGGCACGTGAGGTGTGGCATCACCGCGATGAAGAAACCCAGAAAGATCCGCATCAGGATCGACAGCGCGGCGCAGACCCCCGAAGGAGCGGCGCGGCAGACGTCCTTGTTTGGCAGCGCCGGATGGCTCACGTAGCGTTTGATCCTCATCTGCACTACCCTCGGCTTGCATGTCCTCCCTCTTACGCTTGCGACTGCGACGTGCTTCGCGAAGATCGCGTCCCTTGTCACTCAAGGTGACAATCACTCCCGAAACCGAGAATCCGATAATCACCGCGCCGATCAGTGCCAACCCGACAAGAATGACACAGCCGATTGTCCGCCCGAAAAGCTCAAGGAGAAGCCATGCTATGGCGGCACCCACATAGCCTCCACGAAGCGACAGTTGACTCGTTGAAGATTCCTGGTCATCTGCGAACAGCAGCGAGGGATCCTCGAGAGCTCCCGGCGTGAAAATCGCAAGCAGTGACATGAGGGCGACAAGTATGAGAAAAAGTCCAATTCCCACGCGAAGTCCCAGGTGGGGGCAATCGGGTCGGAAAAGCACGCAGGCGCAGGTGATGAGCATCATGGGGGGCAGCAGATAGCAGCCAATCCCCAGGCCAAGATGAAGCCCCTGGGAAAGCGCAGACGTGATAAATCCCGAAGGGGGCAGCACGGCGGCCACAAGCAACGCAACAGCCACTACAGCGCAGGCAATACCCGCGATGTCGCGCTTGGTTCGCTCATCAAAGATGGCCGGATCGCGGCTTTCTTCTGTCTCCTGAGCCTTTTTCTCCGGGACACGGCGCTGGCCAGCCGACTTGCCTGCGGCATCCTTGAGCGCAACACGTCCGGCACTGCGCTTACTCGACTTATTCTGCTGTACCTCGGTTTTCTTGGAACCGCGAGCCACGTGCTTTGCTCCTTAGTTGCTGCATTTGTACTTTGTTTGCTGTAGGCGAATTATACCCGCCAACTGCGAGCGTAGCAGCAATCACTTGCCTTGCGCAAGAGGGGACGTGCGACGACGGGCTGTGTACGGGCTGCATACGGACTGCGACCGGAAGGATCAATCCTCCTCTGAACTTAGAACTCCATAATGCTTGAAACAACCATGGGACGCTGCTTAGTGCGCTCCCACAGAAGTGAGCGCAATGAATCGCGACAGGATTTTTCAAGGTCGCGCCCGCAAGATCCCTTTTCTAAGGAGTTGCGCAAGGTGGCCTTCACCGCGCTGGTCGCCTCACGGCGCAGATCGGACACGTCACCACCCGTGATACCTCGCATCTCCACACGCACCTGTCCCATGATCTGTCTTTTATGTGGGTTCACAGCAGCCGAGATGAACGCCACGCCCGACTCGCCAAGTGTTCGGCGCTCAGACAAGACATCTTTGGAAGTGTCACCCACCGAAAGGCCGTCTACGTATACCACTCCACTTTCTACCGGGTCGCCAAATCGCACCCCCGATTCGCTCAGCACAAGCGTATCTCCGTTTTCACACAAAAAAATGTTTTCCGGCGCTATGCCTGCGACCTCGGCAAGCCTGGCATGCGCCCGCAGGTGTGAGGGTTCGCCGTGCACAGGCATGAAGTGTTTGGGCTGCACGATGGAAAGCACCAGTTTTAACTCTTCGGCACCGGCATGCCCCGACACGTGCACCATGGCACGCCTCTTATCGTACACATCACACCCAATCCTGGCGAGCTGGTTTATCACCCTCGTCACGGCTTTCTCGTTGCCGGGAACGGGAGTGGCCGAGATTATAACGGTATCCCCCTCATCTATCTGTATGGTGCGGTGCTCACCGTTGGCTATGCGGGCCAAGGCTGAAAGGGGTTCCCCTTGGCTTCCGGTGCACATGATGACAACCTTATTGGGGGGTGTGTCCGTAAGATTGTAGGCATCGATGAGATCCACGTCTTGGATTTTGAGATAACCCAGACGGCGGGCAATATCGGTGTTTTGCACCATAGAGCGGCCGGTCACTACCACCTTGCGTCCGCAGGCCACCGCAGAGTCGGCTATTTGCTGCAAGCGATGGACGTGACTCGCGAAGCTGGCGATGATCACACGGCCTTTGGCGCTTTCGATGATGGGGCGCATCGCACGACCCACCTCGGCTTCAGAGGGCGTGAAGTCCCTGTTCATGGCATTGGTGGAGTCAGACATCATCAGATCGACACCCAACTTAGCAAAACGCGCAAGCGCGCCGAAATCGGTGTGCACACCGTCGATGGGACTTTGGTCGAGCTTGAAGTCTCCGGTGTGAAGAACGTTACCGGCAGGTGACTGGAGGTAGACCCCCAAAGAGCCGGGTATGGAATGGTTCACGGCAAAGAAATCAATGAGGAAGCATCCCAGCTTGAGTTCGTCTCCGGCATGCACCTCGGCGAGTCTTGCTTTGACGCGGTGCTCGTTGAACTTACCCTCCACCAATCCGAGGGTCATCTTGGTAGCATATATAGGTACTTTGCGGGAGAGATCCTTCATCAAATACGGAAGGGTTCCGGTGTGATCCTCATGCCCGTGTGTGATGATGATACCGCGCAGCTTGCCCTCGTTTTCCAACACATAGGTGTAGTCGGGCAGAATCAGATCGATACCAGGATGATCATCATCGGGAAACATCAGTCCTGCATCCACCAAAATCATGTCATCGCCGCATT
>CAZLKG010000075.1:0-8085 GCA_964560045.1 uncultured Slackia sp. | reverse complement strand
CTTGCTTGAGGAAAGTACGGGCAGTTACTACGACAAGGCCGGTGGCAGCAATGTTCCGATCGTCATAGGAATTGCCATCCTGCTGATCCTCGCCCTCGGCTGCACCTGGGGTGCCTATCGAGGAAAGATCCTCATCGCACGAAAGGCTGCGCGAAAAGTCCGCTCATTTAGCGATGTAGCGTAAACGAACCATTTGCCACAAACGAGCCGCATGCCGATTTAGCGAACAGGACAATGACGGTTGGTGCGTTTTGCTTGACACTGGTATTCAGTCAGATGCTGATTGCCGAATACAAAGGTGAAAAAGGATGCGCATGCATCCCTTTTTCTCAGAGATGTCCAAAGGGAAATGCGCATGCAGACAAAATCAACGGGACACTCGAAGATCCTCGCCGTGCTGGCGTGCATGTTTTTGCTCGCCGCCTTGGCTTTGCTCGCTCTTCTGTGGTTTTGGAACCAAGCAGCACAGACTCCGCCCTCACCGAACCTGAGTAGCAAGGAACAAGTAGTGCTGATGGAAGAAAGCGACGGATTTCCAAAGGTTGATTGGAACTACTGGCTCTCCGTGAACCCCGATATCATCGCCTGGATCACCGTCCCCGGAACCGACATAGACAACCCCGTCGTCCAGGCTCGCTCAAACGACCCGGACTATTATCTGAATCACGACGTATATGGCAACTACAACCCCTACGGAGCGATATATCTGGATGCCGAATGCGAACAATACGGTCTTTCCAGCAAAAACGCGGTCATCATGGGACATCATTTCGGGACGGACTATATTGGTGCACCCTTTGGCATCCTCGCTGAGTACAAAAGCAAGACATTCGCCTCAAAACACGCTACCGTACTCATCCAAACGCCAGAGTCAAAGGCTGTCTATGAGGTGCGCTTCACCCAAATCGTCAATGGGGCTGCAGCGGGTAAGAGAACATTTTTTGAGAGCGAAGAGAACTATCGAGGGTGGTACGAAGAGGCGCGCAACGATGCCGTAATGATTCTCGACGCCGAAACGAAGCCCGAACAAACCATCTCCCTTGTGACCTGCTCCTACTCCATCTGGGTTGAAAACGAACGAACCGTTGTGACAACGAGTCGGGCGCAGTAGATAGTATTGGTAGTATCGGTATCAGCGATCGTCTTTCTTGTCGGCACCGCACGCTTCGTCTTGATCGTCCCCTACCTCTTTTGTCCGGTGATCGGAAGGCAAGGGGCGCTTGTTGTAATGATGGCGCAAAACCGGCTCGAAGATACCAAGTTTCAGCAGGATGACGAAGGAAACCGCCGCAAGCACGGCAAACACAATAAACACCCTCATACCCGACATGCTGGAAATCATATAAGCCCCCAGCGACAAAAACGCCGTCCACGCATACACAATCAGCACCGAAGTGCGCTTCGAAAAGCCCTCGCGCAAAAGTTTGTGATGAAGATGTTTGGCATCGGCCTGCTGGATGGGTTGGTGGTTTTTCAGGCGTCTCACGATTGCCGCAAAGGTGTCTACGATGGGAATCGCTGCGATGATGAGGGAGGCGGCAAGCATCACCGCAGTCGACGAACGGATGACACCCAAAAGCGAGATCACGCCCAGCATAGCACCCAAAAACAACGAACCCGAATCTCCCATAAAGATGTTTGCGGGCGCGAAGTTATACCGCAGAAATGCTAAGGTAGCTCCCAGAAGCACGATGGCAAACATGGCGGTCTCGAGGCGGAACTTGTCTATGGCAATCATGAAGAGTGCGAATGACGCTATAGCCACAATACCCGCCGCCAAACCATCAAGGCCATCAACCAAGTTGATTACGTTCATGAACGCCACCAGATAGAACACCGTGAGCGGATAAGCAAACCACCCGAACTCAATGAACCCATACGCAAGCGGGTTCTTGACGGATGCGAGCAACACGCCTGAGGCGACGATCACACAGGCACCCAGGATCTGGCCCAGCAGTTTGGTGCACGGCTTGAGCGATTTTACATCGTCGATGGCACCCACCAGGCAAACGATCGAAAGACCTGCTAGCACCCCGACATAGTTCACGTCCAGCATGCGCGAGGAGTGGTAGAGAGAGATCAAGTCGAACGCTACCCCGCCCACCAGCTCAAACAGCAGCGCCACCAACACCCCCATAAACATCGCAATGCCGCCCATGCGGGGCATGGGTTCCTCGTTCACGCGACGTTTTGACGGATAATCAATCGCGTTGAGCCTGAAAGCTAGACGCCTCGCCAGCGGCACGCATAAAAACGTCACGACAAACGAGATGCCGCCCAAGCACAGAAGGTGAAGTATTTGCGAAGAAGCATCCATCTAGGCATTTCGACTCTCATAAAACTCGACGGCGGACTTGATGTCACCCTCGAAGATATTCTTTCCCTGATCAAGAACGATACCACGTTTGCAAAACTCCTTAGCTGAAGCGGAGGAATGCGTGACAAAAAGCACTGTCACCTGTGAGTTGGACATGATGGCACGCACGCGTTTGAGGCACTTCTTCCTGAAACGTTTGTCCCCCACCGAAAGCGCCTCATCAACTACCAGGATATCGGGTCGAATAGAGCTGGCGAATGCAAACCCCAGACGCGCCTTCATGCCGCTCGAATAGGTACGCATGGGCTGATCGATGTAGTCGCCCAACTCCGCGAAATCAATTATGTCGGGCTCTAGCTCCTTGACCTGCTGACTGGAAAGCCCCCACAGTTGACCGCGAAACGCAATGTTTTCGCGTCCGGAAAGCTGAGGGTCAAACCCGGCAGAAAGTTCCAGAAGTGCACTCACGCGCCCGTGAACGCTCACATGCCCATGAGTGGGGTACAAAACGCCCGTAATAATCTTGAGCGCAGTTGATTTGCCAGCACCATTGTTGCCAAGAAACGCCACCGCCTCACCACGTCTAATGGAAAACGACAGATCGTCATTGGCGTTGATCTCCTTGCAGGAAACCCTCTTGAAAAAGGTGGCCAGAAAACGCATGCGATCGCTTTTGAACAGCTTGTATGTCTTGGTGACGTGCTCGAAGAGAACCGCCACATCCGTGGTGGAATCCTCATCGCGCCACACCTTGGGCTCTGTAAACTCCGCAGCACCGAATGGGACATTGACATCGCTAGATGACATCAGCCACATCCTTCCTCAATGCGTGGTAGTTACGCAGAGCTGCCAAAGCGGTCAAGGCAAATACCAAGAGAAACGGCAGGAGGAATTCCGGCCTTTCCCAAATCCAGAACTTCTCGCACAGCGCCGCACGATTGGCCGTTGCAAAAAACGTGATGGGATTGAAGGCCATGATGTGATGGAGTAAGGGGATGTCGAGGTTCGCCACGTCATAAATGATCCCGGAAACCCAGAACAAGGGGGTGGAGAATGCCTTGAGTAGATTGCTGAAGTCCTTGGAAATCGCCGAAAGGGGCGATGTCATAACCGAAAAGCACACCCAGAAAAAAAACATCATCATCCAGATAAACGGCAGCTGCAAGGCATACACGGTCAGCCCAACGCCTGTGACCAGACACACTAGCAAAAGCCCCGACATGAGGCACAAGAATACGATGAGCTCGGAAAGCGCATAGAAGTTGGAGATTGCCGAAAGCGGAAAATGAATGCGGTTAATCAGAAACGGATAGCGCCTATACACGTTCGATCCGGTGTTGAGTATGCTCTGCATGAAAAACCACGGAATGAGACCCGAAGAAAGCCAGAGAATGTAGGGGTAATCGCTCGTGGAGCTGCCCGCGCGAAGACCCAGTTCAAGAGCGAACCAAAAGACCAGAATATACGTGAGCGGCTTTATGAAAAGCCACGCCCACCCCAGCACCGCACCTCGAACCGTTTTGCGGAGATCGATCACCGCAAGATTCAGAATTTGGCGACGCCACTTCCAGTTCTCTTGGAATATCTCGCGAAGCGTGGCTAACACGCCACACCTCGTTTCAAATCGGACGTGGACACAAAAAGCTCCCCTTGCTTTGATAGGCTCGCGGTAAGACGGCTACGGTCGCGCGCTCCGCTGTCCGAACGGCATGCGCGCAACAAGAATCGTCCTTCTTGCTTCTAGACGGGCCAAGATAACATTTTTCGGGAAGTTCAAACAACCCTGATGCATCCCTGGGTTCCTACATCATCGAAACAACGGATTAGAGTTTTGGGGTAGTTTCAGCTGTGCCCTCTGTATTCGATGCAAACGCCTCCCTGCGATAAGCGGTAGTTGTGGTGCGCCCTAACTCGGTAGCTGACAGGTCGAGGGCGGCAGCGATAGCCTTATCCATGTCGTGATACTTATAACCACCCAAACGCCCAGCGAATATCACGTTCCCTTCTTTGACAGCGAGCTTGGTATAAGCAGCATACAGCGCTTCGTTTTTGGCATCGTTAAGTGGGTAGTACGGCTCATCTCCCGGCTTCCAGTCGGCTGGATATTCACGCGTTATCACGGTCTTGGGCACAGGCTTTCCGTTAGCGCCAAGCCCGAACTCGAAATGCTTGTGTTCAATGACGCGCGTCCAAGGCACCTCACGCTCGCTGTAGTTCACCACGGCAACACCTTGGTGGTTCTCCTCTTCAAGCAGCTCACTCTCAAAGCGCAGGGAACGCCATTCAAGCGCGCCAAGCCTGAAGTCGAAAAATTCATCAATCGGGCCGCAATAGATAGTGCGATCCGCGATATCGGGTTTTTGGGCAATAAGCTCTCTGTATTCAAGGCCAGTTTGAACCTCTACACCCTCGAGCATACGCTCCACCATGCGCGTGTATCCACCCATGGGAATGCCCTGATAACGGTCGCTGAAATAATTGTTGTCGTAGGTGAAACGGCACGGCAAGCGCTTGATAATGCTCGCCGGAAGATCCTTACAGTCGCGACCCCACTGCTTTTCGGTATAGCCTTTGATCAGTTTCTCGAAAACATCCCGACCCACGAGCGAAAGCGCCTGCTCTTCGAGATTGCTCGGCTCATCGATCCCTGCTGCGGCAATTTGCTCGGCAATTCTGACGCGCGCCTGCTCAGGCGTGATGACACCAGGCCACATTTTTGCGAAAGTATTCATGTTAAACGGCAGGTTATATACCTCGCCCTTGTAATAGGCGATCGGTGAATTGACGTAGTTGTTGAACTCGGCGAAGCTCTTGACGTATTCCCATACGTTTTTGAGAGAGGTATGAAAGATATGCGCACCATATTTGTGAACATTGATGTTCTCTACCACCTCGGTATACACGTTTCCACCGATATGGTCTCGGCGGTCGATAACCAAACACGTCTTACCCCGTTTGGTGGCCTCATGGGCAAATACCGCACCCGTGAGTCCCGCTCCGACAACCAGATAATCATATTGAGACATGACTTCCTCCGCATTTTGTGACGTAAACGTCTCTTATCAATCCGCCAAAAAGTACCGCGCCCGGAGTTTTCGGAAGCTCCGCTGTGCGTATTAGATGGCACATCGGGCATGAAGGCAACACGGGACGCAACGGCACAACCTTAGCAAATATTAAGAAAGACGTGCGCATGGCAGCTAAAGGGACAGCCAAAGGGCGCATGAACATTTTTTTGGATCGAGCGGTGGGCGCAGGGCTTGGTGCGCTTCTGCAAAGGCGCTAGAATCTTCGGATGCATTTTTGAGATAGCAGAACAGGAGCAGACTCGTGCACATAGATCCCTCAGATCCTTCCTTACCATTGCATTCCGAAAATGAGAACGACAACACCACAGGTCGAAATCGTGCTCTTTCGACTGGCGGAAGAGCAGAGGTTACCGAAGTAGAAGCATCGAGAGGTACTACAAGCCCGATGAGCAATGCGACAGTCCCGAAAGATCCCGTTTTCGTCCACGAGCAGAACCACTTGAGCGACACCTACGCCTCGCTCGAAGCACTCGAAGAGGCACTTCTTGCCAAGATTGCCAAAACACATGCCGCTGTGGCCTCGGACAAGGAGGCCATGGCCGGCGAATTCGGTGTGAACCTGGAGACCGACGATGATGCCTCGGAAACATACGCTGACATCGCAGCAGCCAACCGCATCATAGATGCGTACAACACTTCCGAGACCATCAACGTCCAACGACTGAACGATACACGCCTGCTGTTGCGCCAGCCTTATTTCGCCAAAGTGGTGCTCCAGTTCGAAAAGGATGAGCCTCCCAAAGAAATCTACATCGGCGCAGCAGGCGCCTCGGATGAACAATACCGTCGGTTGGTGGTGGACTGGAGAAGCCCCGTTGCCGAGACCTACTACAGCCAAGACATAGGTCCTACCAGCTATCGCGCCAACGGTCGCGAAATTCACGTGGACATGCAGCTGCGCCGCCAGTTTGATATAAACCGCAACACCCTCAACGCCTACTTTGACACCGACGTAGCCATCCAAGACTCCCTCCTTTTGGCCTCGCTTTCACAAAAGGGTGGCGGGCGCATGCAGAGCATCACCGCTACCATCCAAAAAGAACAGAACCTTGTAGTGCGCCATGAAGACGTACCCGTTCTTTTGGTGTCGGGCATTGCAGGATCGGGAAAAACCAGCGTGCTCCTACAGCGCATAGCCTATCTGTTCTACCAGCGCCGCAAAGATCTTGATCCCCGTGAGGTGTTTTTGATCACACCCAATCCGGTGTTTCGCAGATACATCGACAACGTTCTGCCCGACATGGGAGAGAAAAACCCCGAAACCATCACCTGGGATGAGTTTGCGAAACGCTGCATGCCAAAGGGACAAAACGATGGCAGGCTCGACGTAGATATCAACAACCTTCTCGAAATTGATAGGCTCGCTGCTTCCGTAGAATTTGAAGTTCGTGATTTCAGAGACATCGAAAGCGGTGGCGTTATTTTGATAACGGCTTCGCAAATCGGTAAAATTCTCAATAAATTTCGAAGCGTTCCTGCAGGCCCGCGCCTCGTGGCTCTCATGCGGGAAGAACTGGAGGACCGACTTCAATCGCGCCTCAAACAGATGGCCTCCACCGAGGCCGTGCGAGATGAGATTTCCGCACTTCCCTTGGCTGATCAGATCGAGATCTTCGGAGAGGTAATTGCACCTCAGACCGACGAAGAAGAGCGCGAAAAAGCTCTGACGTATCTTATGAAGAAGCACGCCGAGGCATTCTTTTTCGTGGAGCACGACGAATGGCTGCGCATAGATCGCATAGGCATGCGCCTGACCGGAGCAAAAAGTCTTGAATCCGTCACCTGGATCTATCTCAAAATGGCGCTCACCAACATGGGCGATCCTTCGGCTCAATACGTGATGATAGATGAGGTACAAGACTATACTTGTGCCCAGCTGGCCGTGCTCGCGCGCTATTTCCGCCGCGCACATTTCCTGCTCTTAGGTGACGAAAACCAGGCCATCAAACCCAGTACGGCAACCTTCGCCAACGTGCGCGCCACATTTGAAGCCATGCGCGGTTCCGTCGAGGAATGCCGCCTTATGACTAGCTACCGATCGGCTCCCGGCATCACGGAACTGTTCACGCGCCTCATGCCGCCCGACGATCGCGTGCAGGTACATTCCGTCCAGCGCAATGAGGATCCACCCGAAATATTCGAATGCTTCGATGATGCCTCCCGAATAGCACGGCTTCGCTGTATCCTTGCCGACGTACGCAACAAGAGTGGCCTCACGGCGGTCATCGTCCCGTGGAAACACGAGGCGCGCAAGCTCATCAAGCGCCTCGGTACGGACGCGCCTGCATTCGTGGACGAAAAGGAGACACTACCCGACTTCGGCACATTCATCATCACCCTGCCGCTTGCCAAGGGACTCGAATTCGACCATGTGATCATCCCTGATGCCAGCCCTCGTGTGTTCGACGGAAGCGATCTTTCGCGCAGGCGCCTGTACACCACTATCTCCCGCGCCACGCACAAAATCACCATTCTGTCGGAAGGACCTATCACTCCCATGCTGAAAGAGCAGTGGAGGCCAAAGGGTTGAGATATTAGTGAGATGTTGGACGGGGCTGCATACACGTTTGTTTCCACCAACGCGCGGCGCTCGGCGCGATGCGACAAAACCCCGACCATGGATGCACGATACCTCCACGGCTGCGTCACAGGTTCTTGAAATCGCATTTTTATAATGGG
>CAZLKG010000074.1:0-8114 GCA_964560045.1 uncultured Slackia sp. | reverse complement strand
ATATCGGAACAGGAGATTTTTTTCTCACCGGGCTTGGCAATATCGCCCGTGCGATGCCCCGCTTCAAGTACCGCGTTTACGGCGGCTTCGATGGCCTGGGCTTCATTCGGCAGGTCGAAGCTGTAGCGCAGCATCATCGCCACAGAAAGAATGGTGGCGATGGGATTGGCTACATCTTGTCCCGCGATGTCGGGTGCGCTGCCGTGAATTGGCTCATACATGCCCCGGCTCGTTTCGCCTAGGCTGGCGGAGGGCAGCATGCCGATGGAGCCGGTGATGCAGCTTGCCTCATCGGAGAGGATGTCGCCAAACAGATTGCCGGTCAGGATCACGTCGAATTGACAGGGGTTGATCACCAGCTGCATTGATGCGTTATCCACATACATGTAGTCCACCGTCACATCGGGGTATTCGGCGGCGATGCGCTCTACGGTCTCGCGCCATACGCGGCTTGTCTCCAACACGTTGGCTTTGTCGACACTGGTCACATGCTTGCGGCGTTGACGTGCCATCGCGAACGCGCGATGGGCGATACGCTCAACTTCGGCCACGGAGTAATTCATATCATCATGGCCGGTTCCGTCATCATCGCGCTTTTTTTCGCCGAAGTACACATCTCCGGTAAGTTCGCGAACCACTACCAGATCAAGACCATCCTTAATGCGTTCGGGTTTGAGGGGGCAGGTGTCGGCTAAGGGTGCGTAGAGCGTGGCGGGGCGTAGGTTGGCAAAAAGACCCAGGGCCTTGCGAATACCCAAAAGCGCCTTTTCGGGGCGATTCTCCGGAGGCTGCGAATCCCACTTTGGGCCACCTACGGCTCCGAGAATCACGCTATCTGCAGCAAGGCAGGCTTTCACGGTGTCTTCGGGAAGACATTCGCCTGTAGCGTCGATGGCGCTGCCGCCGATCAAAGCCTCCTTATACGCGAATGTGTGACCAAACTTTTCGCCCACCCGATCAAGTACCTTCACGGCTTCGTCCACGATTTCCGGCCCGATGCCGTCGCCCTTCATGAGTGCGATATGGTATTTCGTCATTTCGTCTCCCAACATGTCGAATAAGAATCGATATGGCGGATTCCGTCGTCTCTCCAACTACATTCCGCGCGCTTTCAGGCTCTTCAGTAGTCCGCCGTTGTCGATGATACCTTGGATGAAATCGGGAAAAGGTTGGGCCTGAAAGTTTTGCCCTGTGGTTTTGTTGGTGATAGTTCCGGTGGAAAAGTTGACCACTATCGTGTCGCCGGCGTTGATACTCCGGGCTGCTTCTGCGCACTCGAGAATGGGCAGACCGATGTTGATGGCGTTGCGGTAGAAGATGCGTGCGAAACTGGCAGCAATCACACAGGAAATGCCGTTGTCCTTGATGACGCGTGGCGCGTGTTCGCGGGAGCTGCCGCAGCCGAAATTCTTGGCGGCTACAATGATGTCGCCCGGCTGCACCTTCTTCACGAATTCCGTATCAATGTCCTCCATCGCATGCTCTGCCAGCTCTTTGGGATCGGCGATATTCAGGTAGCGTGCGGGAATGATGACATCGGTATCCACATTGTCGCCGTACTTGAACACGGATCCTTTCGCCTCTATGTCCATGTGTGTACGCACTCCTTTCAAAAGAAGATCGAGGGGGCAACCCTCGTTCTTTGCGCAATACTGGCAGCTGACTAGCTGGCTATGCGGGGAAGAACCCCGTTGCAGTTTCTAAGTACGCTTCGGCTGCGTCAAGAAGAGCAACGGGAGGATGGCAGAGCTTTGACACCGATACGGCGGTACGGTTCGCTGCCGGGTCGGATGGCGAAGCTAAAAGCTGGCAGGGTTGGTGATCATTCCGGTCACCGCGCTCGCCGCAGCCACAGCGGGGCTGGCCAGATACACCTCGGAGTTTACATGACCCATGCGGCCCACGAAGTTGCGGTTCGTGGTGGCTATGGCGCGCTCCCCGTCGGCAAGGATGCCCATGTGGCCACCGAGGCACGGCCCGCATGTGGGGGTGGACAGGACAGCACCCGCCTCAATGAAGATCTCCGCCAAGCCTTCGCGGATGCATTGCAGATACACTTCTTGAGTCGCAGGTATCACAATGGCGCGTACCCCACCGGCGACGTGTTTGCCTTTCATGATAGTGGCAGCCATGCGCATGTCTTCGATGCGACCATTGGTGCAGCTGCCGATGACGCTCTGATCAATTTTGATGCCGGCCAGCTCATCTACGGGTTTAGTGTTTTCGGGCAAATGCGGCGCGGCCACGGTGGGTGGGATGTTGCTCAGATCTATATCGATGGTGCGAACGTATTCGGCATCATCGTCGGCTTCAAATATGCGCGGCTCATGCAGTGCGCGGTTCTTCTGATAGGCCAAGGCTGTGCCGTCCACGGGGAAGATGCCGTTTTTGGCACCCGCCTCAATGGCCATGTTGCATATGGAAAAGCGATCGTCCATAGAAAGGCTCGTCACACCTGAACCGGAAAACTCCATGCTCTGATACAGCGCTCCATCCACGCCTATCATGCCGATGATATGCAGGATGATATCTTTGCCGGAAACCCATGGTGCCAAAGTGCCAATGAGGTTGAACTTGATGGCCTCGGGCACGCGGAACCATGCTTTGCCTGTGGCCATGCCGGCTGCTATGTCGGTGGATCCCACGCCCGTGGAAAAAGCCCCCAGTGCTCCATAGGTACAGGTGTGGCTGTCGGCACCTATTACCAAATCACCCGAGGCAACGATGCCTTTTTCTGGTAGAAGAGCATGTTCTACACCCATGTCGCCTACGTCGTAGAAATGAACGATGTTATGCTTGCGAGCAAAGATGCGGCACTCCTTGCATTGCTCGGCGCTCTTGATGTCTTTATTGGGGGTGAAGTGATCCATCACCAACGCCACTTTGGAGCGATCGAACACCTTGTCCATACCGGCCTTTGCCAGCTCGCGAATGGCTACCGGTCCGGTGATGTCGTTTGCCAAGGCCAGATCGATGCCGGCCTCAATCAGCTGGCCAGGTACCACGGAGTCACATCCGGCGTGCGCCGCGAGAATCTTTTGGGTCATGGTCATGCCCATTGTTCATTCCACCGTTCTACGAGCGAAGGAGCGGACAGTATCTCGCCGGTTTGTTCGCTTACGGAATCCCTTAATGCCGTTGCGTCCTTTTCCGACTGCCTTCTTCGTCCGCTCCGCTTCTGCTTCCTGTTGCTTCTGACGCGCTGTTGTTCACGCCCGGGGGTAAGCGCGGTTGATGGCCGATATTACTCCTTTGATGGCAGCGGTGGTGGTGTCGGTGTGCTCTCCGGCTCCCCACACGAGCTTGCCGTCGAGTCCTTCGATTCCCACGTATGCCATGGCGTGCGCATCGGAGCTGATGCCCAAGGTGTGCTCGCTGTAGTCAACGATATTCGTGTGCAGACCCAGTTTACATAGAGCGTCGCACACCGAATCCAAACGCCCGTTGCCTTCGCCGATCACGTCACGTTCTGTGCCGTCAATCCTCACTGTGACAAAGGCCCTGAATCTCTCGCTGTCGTCGATGCGCGAGTGGTGGAAATCCACCAGCTCAATACGGGACTCTCTGTTCACGTAGTTGTCGTGGAATATCTGGTTCACCTCGTCGGGTGAGAGTTCCTTGTGAGCATGGTCGGACACGTCTTTGGAGGCATAGCTCAGCTCCTCGCGCATCTTTGGAGGCAGAATGTAACCGAAATTCGTCTCCAGGATGTAGCCGATGCCCCCTTTGCCTGACTGGCTGTTGATGCGGATAACATCCGTCTCGTACTTGCGGCTTACGTCAGTGGGATCGATGGGCAAATACGGGCAGGTCCAGTGTTCCGGATCGTGTTCCTTGTGCCAGGCGAAGCCCTTGGCAATGGCATCTTGATGGCTGCCGGAAAACGCTGCGAATACAAGCGAGCCGGCGTAGGGGCGACGTGGCTCCACGGTCATACGGGTCACGCGCTCGTACATTTCAACCAGGCTGGGCATGTCGCTGAAGTCCAGCTTCGGGTCGATGCCGTGGCTAAACATGTTCATCGCCAGCGTGATGATGTCCACGTTTCCGGTGCGCTCTCCATTGCCGAAAAGCGTTCCCTCAATACGGTCGGCTCCGGCCAGCAGGCCCAGTTCGGCATCGGCAACACCAGTGCCGCGGTCGTTGTGTGGGTGCAGAGAGATTTCAACGCTGTCGCGGTATTTCAGATGCTTGTGTATGTATTCAACTTGACTGGCGTACACATGCGGGCTGCTCATCTCCACAGTAGCGGGCAGGTTGATGATGGCTTTGCGCTCTGGTGTGGGTTTCCAGATATCCAGCACCGCGTTGCACACTTCTAGAGCATATTCGGGTTCGGTGCCGGTGAAGCTCTCAGGGCTGTATTCAAAGCGGTAGTTGTCGTGTTTTGTCTCATCGGTGAGCTCCTTGAGCAGCTTTGCCGCATCGGTGGCTATCTTTTTGATATGTTCTTTGCCCTTCTTGAACACCTGCTTGCGCTGGGCCAGGCTTGTGGAGTTGTATTCATGCACCACCACGGGTGTCTTACAGCCCACCAGCGCGTCGAAGGTCCTGCGGATGATGTGTTCGCGCGCTTGGGTGAGCACCTGAATGGTCACGTCCTCAGGAATCATATCTTTTTCGATGAGGGTGCGCGCGAATTCGAATTCGGTTTCGCTGGCGGCGGGGAAGCCGATTTCGACCTCTTTGAATCCTATTGCTATGAGCTTTTCCCACATCTCCAGCTTTTCTTCCAGGCTCATGGGAATGATCAGAGCCTGATTTCCGTCTCGCAGATCAACGCTGCACCACTTGGGCGCGTGGTCAACGTAGTCTTTCTGTACCCAGTCGTAGCACGGCTCGGGGGGCATGAAGTATCCGCGCTGGTATTTGGTATGGGCCGGTGTGGTTGTCATGAGGAGCCTCCTTCATGTGAAGAATTCTTTAGCAGCTGTGTGCCCGAGTGCGTTGCGCAAGCAGGATGCAGTCCTGTTCCGACCAAGGGTCATTGGGACGTAGGGTCATCTGTCCTTATCGGCTTGCTGCGCTGATATCGGGCGATTGATAGTTTCGATAAGGTTCCCTCGTGTTCATCCGGACGTCGGGCCGCACGAGAGGAGCCGAGCTCAAGGTTGCGTATGCAACCGGCGACGATGGGACTTATAAGGCGCAGACCTGCAGGTTTGCGGCGCTTCGACGGGCGTCAGGCTGTGAAGCGCGGGGCAACCTAGAGGTGCGCCTGAATAAGGTTAGGGGTGTAACCCCCGGCAGCGAGCGCATCCACAATCTGATGCTTATGCTCGGTGCCGTATGCCTCGATGGTAAGTCGCAGCTCTACGGCGGCGTTGCGGTTGGTGCTGACGAATTGGTTGTGATCCAGTCTTATCACGTTGCCGTTGTTTTCGGCGATGACGGTGGCCACGCGCACCAGTTCGCCGGGACGATCGGGCAAAAGTGTAGACACTGTGAAAATGCGGTCGCGCTGAATCAGGCCGTGCTGTATGACGGAGGACATGGTGATCATGTCCATGTTGCCACCGGAAAGGATGGCCACCACCTTTTTGCCGGTAAAGGGCAGATCTTTGAGCGCTGCCACGGTCAACAGGCCGGAATTCTCCACAACCATCTTGTGACTCTCGACCATATCCAAGAACGCCACGATCAACTCATCATCTTCGACAGTGATGATGTCGTCTAGGTTTTTCTGCAGATAAGGAAACAGCACGTCACCCGGTTCCTGAACGGCTGTTCCGTCGGCGATGGTGTTGATGGAAGGGAGTTTGACCACGTGACCCGCCTCAATAGAGGCTTTCACGCACGCCGCCCCGGCCGGTTCCACGCCGATAACCTTGATATGCGGATTCAAGAGCTTTGCCAGCGTGGACACACCTGCGGCAAGTCCGCCACCCCCGATGGGAACTAGGATGTAGTCCACCAAGGGTAGCTCCTTGATGATTTCCATGGTGATGGTGCCCTGTCCCACGGCAACCGTCAGATCGTTGAAAGGATGGATGAATGTGTATCCGGTCTCTTCGGCAAGCTCCACTGCCCTTTCGCATGCTTCGTCATACACATCGCCGTACATAACAACTTCGGCACCGTAGTGTCTGGTACGCTCGACCTTGATGAGCGGAGTGGTGGTGGGCATAACCACAATGGACTTCACGCCGCAGCGCGTAGCCGCGAAGGCCACACCTTGTGCATGGTTACCTGCCGATGCGGTTATCAGACCGCGTTCCCGTTCTTCCTTGGGTAGCGTGCAGATTTTGTAGTAGGCACCGCGCACCTTGTAAGAGCCCGTACGCTGCATGTTTTCAGGTTTGAAATAGACCTTGTTGCCGGTGGCATCGCTAAAGTGAGGGCTTACGATAAGCTCGGTCTTCTGGATCGCTTCTCTTACCTTTTCCGATGCCTCTTCAAATGCGTCCAGCGTGAGCATGTCTCTCGCCTCTCATTTCGTACCTCGGCGCTCCAGCGTAGTTTAGTGTGGTTAGGGCAGTATACCTCTTCGTTTGGCACGCAGGATGCCAAACACTTGCTTCTCCTTTGTGCTGTGCGGATTTCGTGTCAAAGCGACAAACACGTGCGCGAAAGAGCAAGGGGGCAAAGGAGCACGATCTCTCGTTTTTGAGAAGGAATGCGTTGTACCTGCTACACATGAGCGTACCCGCTATCATGCTTCGCATGAAGTGTACGGCTTGCAGCAACCGGCGTGGTTGCTTGTGCCCCAAACAACCGACTGAGAGAAGAGGATTTCCGTGAAAGCTATCTCCACAACTAAGGCTCCTGCTGCCATCGGCCCTTATGTCCAAGGCAAAATTGTGGGCAACCTGCTGTTTGCTTCAGGTCAGATTGCGCTTGATCCCGCTACCGGCAATATGGTGGGTTCCACCGTTGAAGAGCAAACGGCACAGGTTATGAAAAACATCGGCGCTTTGCTTGAGGCTGCCGGAACTGACTTTGATCATGTGGTCAAAACTACGTGTTTCCTTGACAGTATGGATGACTTTGCCGCATTCAACGGCGTGTATGCTCGCTCGTTCGGAGAGAGCCTGCCTGCCCGTTCTGCCATTGAGGCAGGAGCGCTTCCCAAGGGAGCACTCGTAGAAGTGGACGTCATCGCGCAGCTCGGTGATTAGTCTGGCGAGACGTTGTCCGGTTTGTGTGTACGTGATAGGGATGTGTGTTCATGGGTGTACCTCTGTTCGAGATACGAGATGCGTCGGTGGTACGCGGTGGCAATACCATTCTTCATGTAGAGAATTTTGTTCTGTCTGAACATGAACACGTCGCCCTACTTGGCCCTAATGGAGCGGGCAAGTCCACGTTCATTCAACTACTCACACGTGAAGTCATGCCCCTTTTCCGCGAAAACCCGCCCGTGAAGTTTCGAGGAAATGCGCGCCCCACGCTGGCTGAGATCAAGTCGTGCGTGGGTGTGGTGAGCGTTACGATGCATGATCAGGTGCGCGTTCATCTGCCCGTGATCGACATCGTATGCGGCGGAATGTATGGTACGCTTGGGCTGCCCAGGCACAGGCAGGCTCTCCAAGCAGATCTTGTCAAGGCGCATGAAACCCTCGATCGGCTGGGGATAGCCAACCTTGCCCGCCGCGATGTGATGACGCTTTCAAGCGGACAGGTACGCCGTGTTCTGGTGGCGCGCGAGCTTGTCCACGATCCCGAAGTGCTTGTATTCGATGAGCCGTGTACGGGTCTTGATCCTGAGGGAATGTATTATGTGCGCGATGCCATGCGCACGCTTGCCGAGGACGGCTGTGCGGTGGTGTTGGTTACGCACTATCCCGAGGATATCATTCCCGCCATAGGCCGCGTGTTGCTCATCAAGGATGCCTTGGTAGTGGCGGATGGTCCCAAAGAAGAGCTACTTACCGCCTCGTGCATGACGGATCTGTTCGGCGCACCTCTTGCGGTGGAGTGCAGTGATGGTTGGTATGCCATGCGGGGTATCTACTAACGTCCAGAGGACACCAGGGGGAGCTTCGCGATTGTGGACGGTTTTTGAATTCCCATAGAGTTCACTTGATTCCGAAAATTAGAAGAGATACCGTACCCCTTTGCGCCAGCGGACAACTGCGGCGCAACCCGCCCCGTAAAGGGGCGCGGGGGACCTT
>CAZLKG010000073.1:6379-8210 GCA_964560045.1 uncultured Slackia sp. | reverse complement strand
TTGGCGGTTTGAAGGTCGATACGAACATGCAAGTGGTGGATGAAGAAGGACAGGCAATCACGGGCTTGTATGCGTGCGGCTCCGATGCCGGCGGGGTGTACGGGCACTGCTATGACGTGTCTGCTGCAGCCGGCTCGCAGCAAGGATGGGCGGCAACAAGCGGTCGCTTGGCGATAGAACACGCTTCGGAGACCGTGCTGGCATAACAGCCTTCCTCAGTAGATATCCACACCGCCCTCCCCGGGAGAGATGCAGCGCATCTCTCCCGCTTTTGATGTGTGCCGAGCATTGCCGACATCTGGCAGGGAGCAGGGATTACAGTGTATCTGCGAGTTTGGAATCAGCGTAGTGGCGCATCTGGAGTCATTCGGTCTTGTCATCGTTTCTGTGGCGGGTATCTTTGCGATCGGAGAGAGCCTTGCCGATGCGCAGGACGGCATAGATGCCAAACACTGCCGTGTAAACGATAATGCCTTCTGCGGAGGTGCCGTCCGCACCGCTTAAGCCTGCGGGAGCGAGCAGGACTATCAGGTGGACATATACGAGCGCGTAGAACAGATAGGCCCATTTTTGCAGCTTTATCCACGATGCGGCATTCATGCGGCGTTTGACGCCCTGAAACGACGTGATACCGAGCACCAGCATCAAGATGAAGCAGGCAATCGCAATGGCAAGCCCGATCTTGATCACCCAAGAGAGCGCTGCAAGAGCGCCAACGTAGGCGATGAGGTACTTGCCCACATGCCCTAGGATGAGGATGCATGCGGTAATAGAGAGAGTAGCTCGTATGGGCATGAGGCGATGCTTCACGAAGCCAAGGTCGCGGAACACTCCCATGTACATGATGATTACAAACAGCGCCGTTGAGAGTGTCCCCTTCTGCATGAGGGTGAACAGCAGCATCTTGACATCAAGAGAAAAGTCGACATAGGAAGTAGCAATGTAGAGACCCGAGAGAAAAAGAGCCAGAAGGTAGAATAGCCCCGGCACCTTCTTGATCGCGTCTTTACAGACGACGACAAAGATGAGCGTACAAATAAGCACTCCTATGAAGCTCATGGCATCGTCCTCTCAAGAGATTGCGGCGCGAAGATCTTCGAGAACGGTCACATCTAAGAGCAAATAGCCGTGCGTTGCTTTGACAACGCCCCGGTAAAACCGCGTGTCGAGTATTTTGAGAGCGAGTTTGGCAAACTCTTCATACCAACAAAGGATGTTGTTCTCAAGGAATTGCTGCGACACGCCAATGAGGCGCAGGGTCTCATCAAGATTGTCGGAAGCATAGGCGAGGCGGGCCTTTTCTGAGAGATCAGCCATGAAGCTCAGTTCGAAACTTATATGGTCCTCGGGCAGGTGAAGATCAGGATCTGCCTGCACATGTTCGCTGCGGTAGGCTTTGAGATCCTTTGTGCGCGGCTCCTGATACAGCACTGCCTTTTCACCGGTGATGCTTCCCTTGAAGATGCTTGCGTAGGGCGTGGCAACCAGGCCCTCATAGCTACTCACGCCATCGAAGCACATGGCGAAGTCGGTGCCGAGCAAACGCGTTGTTCCTGTGTGGCGCCGATGCAGGCCGCGACCCATGTCGTTGAGGCCTTCGGCCAAAAAACCGGTTCCGGACAGCTCCCTTGCGAGTTTTTCGAGTTCCATCTTCTCAAGAGAGTCGATTTCTTCTGTATTAAGGGGCTTCAGGAACAGGCGGGAAAACAGGCGGTAGGTCTCAACGCGGTTGTGCAGGGTAGCCGAGATGGCATGCTCGTCATCGCCGCTATGTACGTCTTCAGGCATGTTTTCAGAAATGGTACCCTTTTCGGTACCCAGGACGCCTGCG
>CAZLKG010000073.1:0-6279 GCA_964560045.1 uncultured Slackia sp. | reverse complement strand
GCGGCTCGCTTTCTGGGCGGCCTCAATGACTGTAAGTGACGTGATGTGAGCGTCAGCCCTTGGCGTAGAGGACGTAGTTCTCGCCCATGCCCTGCCAGGTGGCTGTCTCCTCCGAGAGGATGTAGAGGCTGACGGGCTGAGCACCCTCAGCCTCTAGTATGATCAATTTTGTGGTGTGGTGTTTACTCTCATTTATTTCAAAGAAGTGGGGCTTGCGGCCGTTTCTGACGTTTGGCCTGGGAGAGGGATGTTCAAGCGCCGGCATGGCCGTCGGGTACGCGCTGAACTACTACGGACTGCTCGAACTGATACAGGACGAAGGTGGTAACATCATTGCCCCGTTCGCGGCGGCGCTTATCGTACCCGTTGTCGTGTGTGTGGTGTTTATTTTTACCGAGAAAGATTTCGACTCGCTTTTGGCTCTCTCCGATGCTAGGGTTCTCGATCTCAAGGCCATGTTGTTGCACAGTCACGCACTTGCAGCAAAAAGAGAGGATCGTCCGTGGCTTGGTGCCTGTGAGGTTGTGGGGAAGCGCGCAATGCTCTCTAAGCGTGAGCAAGAATTGCTGGTGGAGCTCTCGCGCAACCGCACGCTGCAGGAAATTGCTGATCACCTTTGCATTACGGTCGCGACCGTGCGCACGCATACGCATCGGGTCTACTCCAAACTTGGTGTGCATTCTCGATCCCAACTCATCGAACTCGTGCGTGCGGAGTATAAACACCTTGTGAAAGATTGACGGGGTGCGTGTGCTTCCGAAAGAGTACGTAAGACTCCGAAAAAGTATGTGCACTTCCGGAAGGGCACGTTTCCGGAAGAGTATGGAGTATGTATGCCTCTGAAAAAACGTGTGGAACCTCGAAGGCTCACCTGCTTTAGGTGCCATCCCACAACGTGACGACAACCTGACAAAACCGTTTAGCTCGGAGCTCGGAGCCATGATGCATAAATTTGATGTCTGTTGACTGATATGATGAGAAAAACCCGGCGGTAAGGGTATCGTGAATGGCGATAAGACCGCATTCCGCCCACACTATCAAAAGGAGGGCACCATGTCTGAAATGGGCAAATTCATCAACGATGCCATCGATAAGGCGCAGGAGTTCGCAGGGGAGATGAAAACAGCCGGTGACAAGGTGATTGATACCATGCAGGAACAAGCCCCTGTGGTTATGGAGAGCATGCGCACCAAGACCGAGGCGCTCTTTAATGAGGCACAGAAGAGCTTTCCCGAGATGGCAGATGAGGCCAAGATAGCCGCCGAGAGGGCGGTGGACGCTTCTGCGATGGCAGCCGAGAAGGTTATGAGCGTGACTTCTCAGGTTGCCGACAAGACCATGGATGCCACCAAAGAGGTTGTCGACCATGCTCTTGAAGCCACCAAGGCAGCGGCGGAGCGCATCACCAAGAAGGGCGACGGAGCGTAAGACAATCCCGGCACACTATCGAATTGCGCAGTCGTGCTTCCGGGGAGCGGTTATTGCAGGCCGCCGCAGTTCCTTGCGTACCTACCATATGTACCATATGAGCGAACCAAACAATTCCCCCATCCCGTCGTGCGGGTTTCCGCTCTCATCATCTGATGCTTCTTTAGGTGCTTCTTGTTTTGACAACGGATGTGGTGACTCATTGCGGCAACAGGCATCTGGTAAGCACGGTGCCTTTCGGCCGGATGCCCGCATCTCCATCATCGTCACGTTTGCATATTCCGTTGCGCTGTTTTTCGTAGGATCATGGTGGGGGATGGCCATATTTGCCGTTTCTTTGGCGGCTGTGCTTGTGGTTGCGCGCACGGGCGTTCTCAGGGTGCTCAAAACCGCCGTCCCGCTTCTGTTCATTCTTGCATTTACCGTAGTAGCTCATATACCCCAGGGGATAGGCGAGGGTCTTTTTTATGCGCTTCGTATACTACTGCTGGCGCTAGCAGCGCTTGTTGTGGCGTTTTCATACGACGATGCGCAGTTCGTGCGGGCGTTTTCATCGTTTGGGAGGCCGCTGCGTGCTTTTCGTGTGCCGGTGGATGATATAGCCACTATGTTCTCGATTGCGCTGCGCTTCATTCCTGTTGGGGTGGATGAGTTCAAGCGGGTTGCCGCTGCCCAGCGCAGTCGCGGCGCACCGCTCGATGAAGGTGGCGCAATTGCGCGTATGCGCCTGTGGGGCAATGTGCTCGTACCTGTTTTGGTGGGAATGTTCCGCCGCGCGAGCGTTTTGGCCCAGGCGATGGAAGCACGCTGCTACGGAGCGGCTGTCCGTCGTACGAGTCTTCACGACGACCGACTCGGAGTGCCGGGTGTGGCTGTTACGATCTTGATTACTGCTGTGCTTTTGCTAGCAGGAGTGACGCTGTAGTCGCTTGAGAGGAAGGAGAGCACCAAAGTTCTCTGCCGTTCTCTGTCGTTTGCGTTGCCCGAACGTTGCATGTGCATGCTTTCCTTCGCGGCCTGATACAATCGCGTTGTTCGGGCGGGTGTGTCTGACGCTGCCGCATCCCATAGATTGAGGAGGCACTCTTTCATGAGCATCATCTTCGATGTGTACGGTCGTGAGGTTTTGGATTCGCGCGGCAATCCAACTGTCGAGGTGGAGGTCACGCTTGACGACGGGTCATTCGCCCGTGCTATCGTCCCCTCCGGCGCATCTACGGGGGCTTTCGAGGCTGTTGAGCTGCGCGACGGCGAGGCGGATCGCTATCTTGGCAAAGGGGTGCACCAAGCCGTCTCCAATGTCAATGAAGAGATAGCCGATGCCCTTATTGGTATGGACGCATGCGATCAGCGCGGCATTGATGCCGAGATGATAGAGCTTGATGGCACCTTCAACAAAGGTCGTTTGGGTGCAAATGCCATTTTAGGTGCGTCTTTGGCCACAGCCCGTGCAGCTGCTGAATCTTGCGAATTGCCGCTGTACAAATACGTGGGAGGCGTGGGTGCCAATCTGCTGCCTGTACCCATGATGAACATCCTCAACGGCGGTGCCCATGCCGACAACAACGTCGATTTCCAAGAGTACATGATCATGCCTGTGGGCGCGGAAAGTTTTGCTGAAGGGCTTCGTTGGTGCTCTGAGATCTATCACACGCTTAAGGGAGTCTTGCATGATGCAGGCTTGGGTAGCGGTGTGGGCGATGAAGGCGGCTTCGCACCCAACCTGAAAACCAACGAGGAGCCTCTAAAATATATTGCCGAAGCCTGCGAGAAGGCTGGCTTTGGGCTTGGCGAGCATATCATGTTTGCCATGGATCCCGCATCTACCGAGTACTACAACGCTGAGACCGGCATGTATGAGCTTGCGGGCGAAGGAGTGTCCTATACCAGCGAACAAATGGTGGATTACTGGGAGAGTCTGGTGGCAAAGTACCCCATCATCTCCATAGAAGACGGTATGGCCGAGGAGGATTGGGCTGGCTGGAAGCTGCTTACCGATCGCATCGGCAAGCGCGTGCAGCTGGTGGGCGACGATCTGTTTGTCACCAACCCCGAGCGCTTGGGAAAGGGTATCGAGCTGGGTGTGGCCAACGCTATTCTGGTAAAGGTGAACCAAATCGGCACCCTCACGGAAGCACTGGAGGCTGTACAGATGGCTAAGCAGGCCGGTTATGCGTGTGTGATTAGTCACCGTTCCGGTGAGACCGAAGACACCACGATAGCTGATCTTGCGGTTGCCACCAATGCGGGTCAGATCAAGACCGGTGCCCCGTGCCGATCCGATCGTATCGCTAAGTACAACCAGCTCATTCGCATTGAGGAAGAACTTGCGAAATCTGCTCGGTATGCCGGCTGGAGAGCGTTCTACAACATCGGGCACTAGATCTTTGCTATCAAGGGTTCTGTCGGCGCCCTTGTCTGCGCCTTGATAATGCCTTGATAATGCGTCTTGCGTCTTGATAACAGTAAACAGGGAAGGTTTCGCGCCCCAAAATGAAGTATACTTTGCCGAATGGAGGGTAATTTCTGAGGGGGACGGTTGAAGTCTCTTGTGAAAGACTATGCCGGTCTGTGCGTGGCGCTTGCATGTGCTCTTCTGCCTGCGTTTTTCTATCTGCGCACTGAGAACGCCGTCATGTCGGTGCTTGAGCGCAACGGAACCCTTCTGGTGTTCATAGCTTCCCTGCTTGCTGCCTATGCGGCGCTTGGTTGTGCGATGGTGTTTCTGCCCTCGTTTCGTCGCCTGTCTCATCGTCCCGTTTCCATCATATGCTCAGGCATCCTGCTCGCTTTTGGGATATACGCCGCCGTTGCGCAAGAAAACCTCACCGGTGTTGCTTCATGGTGCGCCTCAGGAGTATCAGGGGTGCTTATCGCCATAGGTATCGTTGAGATGACAGGTGTGTGTCTTGCCTTGCTGGCACACCATTCCCATCTGCGTTTGCTACCGTTTATCTCTGCAGCCTTTTTGCTTGCCTCCCTCGTTTGGTACGTCCTCATGCGTATCGGATTGCTGGTCGTCGAATGCGCAGTTCTTGGAGGCTTAGGGATTGCGGGCGCGCTGTTGGGTGCGCATGTTTGTCGCCGTGCGCCACGTGAGGCAAAGCACGATCAATCGAAACCGTGTGACAAAGGTCCTTCACGCAGAGAGCGGGCGTGGTTTGTCTTTGTCATCTTTGGGTTGCTGCTCAACTTTTTCACGATGGGTTTGACCTTTCTCCCTGAAGCTGCGGGCGTTGCCAGTGGCACAGAAGCGCAGATGAAGCCGGGATCCTATGCGCTTGCCGCACTTGTCTCCCTCGTAGCGCTCGTGGGTTTTTCCCGGGAGGGCACCTCCGATCCGCACACCCTGCATAAGGCCCTGTTTGTCTGTCTCGCCCTGGCAACCGCCGTCGTGCTCGTTTCGCCTTTCATTGATACGGTGTTGGTTGAATCCGATTTTCTGCTTGCGAACTTTCTGCCCTATGCAGGTAATGCCATGCTCAACATTATCGGATGGACCGCCGTCGTGCGTTTTGCGCAGACATTGCCTTCGCCGACGTTAGCAACAACGGGAGCGTGCATGGTGGGATGTGCTGCTGCCATGGCAACCGGAATGCTTGTGTTTTTCCTTACAGGGACTGGAGGTCAGAAGGTCTCCCTCACGGTGTTGGCCTTCTATCTTGCCGGGATAATCGTGTTTCTCGTGTCAGCCCAAAGCGATCCGCTCGCGCGTAAAAATGCCTCGGATAAGAATCAAGATCAAAACCAAAACCAAGGCCAAGGCCAAGATCAAAATCAAAATCCCGATCACGATGATTCCGGCAAGGATATCTGCACAAAACTGGCGGAATCATGCTCTTTGACTCCGCGTGAGCAGGAGGTTCTTGCCTATCTTGCACAGGGTCATAGCGCGCGATACATAGCTGACCGGCTTGTGATATCGCCGGATACCGTGCGTACTCACATGAAACGAATTTATAAAAAATGCGGAATCCACACGAGGGAAGAATTGCTCGATCTGATAAACGGGTAGCAACAATCACATAAATACCACATTCCGGGGACGGTCGGGCTGCGGCTTTACCGCAGGAGGGGGACTGCGTTTGCATGAGGCGCTTGTTAGTATCAGCATGTTGCATATAGATGCAGCTCCGCCGAACATTTGAACGCGGCGGGAATGAAAGGGCGGGTTGGCACCCGGCATCATGTCTCGTTCCCCCTCCGATGCCAAAGTGCCCCCGCATTGTGCAGCCGGGCATGAGAATGACGGCTGCATGGAAGGAGGGAATGTTATGTATCGAACCACATCCAAGAAACAGGGTATGACGCGAAGGAACTTCCTCGCGGGCGTAGGGGTTGCAGGTGCAAGTGCTGCGGCGATGGGTATGCTCGCGGGGTGCTCGTCCTCGGGTTCTTCAGACACGTCGGGCACGTCCGACTCCACGGATTCGACCAATCCTGATGGAATAGGCGTGGTGGTTGAAGCCTCATCTACCGAGGATGCGGATGTTGTAGTGGTGGGATCCGGCATAGGCGGATTCATGGCCTCAATGATCGTGAAGGAGCAGATGCCTGAGGCCACCGTTATCATGCTCGAGAAGAATTCGTACCTGGGTGGATCGACGAATTACGCCGAGTGCAACGGTCCCCAGTCGAACACATCGGACGACGCGGCGCGTCTCGCCGGTTACAACGCGGCCTCTAACACCAGCTTCATCGCCAACTCCATGCTGCACACCGAGCGTTTGCGCGAGGCGGGAGACAACGCCGACTGGCTGTTTGCCCTTCACGGTGTTGAGTACGAGAACAGAGGCCAGATGTTTTATGCGGGCGGCAACGGGTCTTCCTGCATTGAGACGCTGACTCCCA
>CAZLKG010000072.1:2933-8241 GCA_964560045.1 uncultured Slackia sp. | reverse complement strand
ACCGGGTTCCCCTTACCGCATCGTGGTGCGTTGAGTGTTCGTTTGATGCTCAAAGGTTTCTGTTGTCTTATACAGGGCACATCTTTATGGATATCCCCTAGCACGATCGCGAGGCATTATACCCTCAGTTCTGCAGCATAACACCTACCTTTTCCCTTGAGGCCCAGATCAGCCGACGTGCGTATTCTGCGCAGGGGTTCTGAAAATTCAGCAAAAGGAGGGCTGTGTTTAGGCAGGAAGTGCGGCTGTTGGTATAAGTTAAACGGAGTGGGCAAACCGACGTTTTGGATGATGATTGGTTGGCCTAGACAGAAATCTCCGCCTGCGAATCTCCGCCTGCGCTTTCGTCTCGCAGATGGTCGAAGTGGTGCAGATAGGAAACCAGATAGGAAACCAGATAGGAAACCAGATAGGAAACCAGATAGGAAACCGATGGATATCGTCTCTATGATTGTTCTCATCGCCATCGTGCTTGGCGTGCTTGTGTTCGTCCACGAGGGTGGGCACTTTCTTGCGGCTCGCATGTTCGGTGTGCGCGTGACCGAGTTCATGATAGGCTTGCCTGGGCCAAGCGTTGGTTTCACGCACAAAGGCACGCGTTTTGGTGTGACAGCGGTGCCCCTTGGCGGCTATGCCAAGGTGTGCGGCATGGGGGCCGGTCCCGAGAATCCCCATATCGAGAAGGCGCTTGTCTATGCCTATGAGCGCGGCACGATATATGCTGACGACTTAGCCGAAGAGCTGGGTATCAGCTTGGATGATGCAGTGGAAGTGCTCTACGTTCTGGAGGACTGGGGATGTTTGAGTGGCCCCGGCAAAAAAGATGAACACAACGTGTTTCGCACGCGCGCCTTTCATGACAAAAAGCGCGGCATTGACCTGGCCTTAGGTACACCGCGTCCATTCGAGGATCCCCATGCGCTCTATATGGAGGAGCGCTCGCATACCTACCGCGCTTTGCCGTTTTGGAAGCGTGCGGTTGTTCTGCTCGCCGGTATCTTTGTGAATCTGCTGTTTGCGGTGGTGGCCTTCGTCATTATCTTTTCGGTCTTTGGTATGGAGGTGACCGACTCCAGTGGCGCTGTGCAGCGCATCACGCTCAACCCCCTGGAATCCGCCCAGGTAGGATTCATGGTGATAGCTGCAACGGTCCAGGCTGTCGCGGGTCTGTTCAACCCCGAAACCGCAGCCACCGTGGTCTCACAATCCACGAGCGTTGTGGGCATGGCGGTCATGTCGGTGGACTATGCCGCTGCCGGGCCTTCGTGGTTTTTGTACTTTATGGCCATCATCTCGGTGTCGCTGGGCATCATGAACCTTCTGCCCATCCCTCCGCTTGACGGCGGACGTTTCCTCATTGAAGTCATCCAAAAACTGACCCGTCGCACACTGGGATCCCGGGTCATGAACGCCTTGAGTATGGCAGGAATGGTTTTGTTTGTGGCCTTCTTCCTGTTCATGCTGAACCAAGATGTGCAGCGCTTCGTGTTCGGGAACTGGGGATAAGGGGGACGTGTGAAGCCGAATGATCAAACCTGTCGGGCCCCTCGCGGGAGGCTTGGCAGTCCTCGCGGGAGGCTTGGCAGTTATAGGGAGGACGCGTGAAGCCGAATGAGCAAACCCGCCAGGTGATGGTGGGTACGGTTTTTGTAGGCGGCGGCGCTCCCTGTGCAGTTCAGTCCATGCTCAACGCGCCTGCCGATGATGTGGCTGCCAACCTCACACAAATTCAATCGCTTGCTGATGCCGGCTGCGAAATTGTGCGCATGGCTATTCCGCGGCGCACGTGTTTGGATGCCTTTGCCGAGGTGTGTACCCAAAGCCCCCTACCTGTGGTAGCCGATATTCATTTCGATGCGAAGACAGCCATCGAGGCTGCGCGTCGTGGTGCCTCCAAGCTGCGCATCAATCCCGGTAATATCGGCGGTTGGAAAAAGGCCGATGCCGTGATTGAAGCCGCAGGCGAGGCCGGCATACCCATCCGCGTGGGTGTAAATGCCGGTTCGCTGGACGAAAGCCTCAAGGCACGCACCGATCTTACGCTCCCCGAGAAGCTCAGCGCATCGGCCATCGATTACGTACGCCATTTTGAAGAGCGTGGTTTTCACGATGTGGTGGTTTCCGCCAAGGCGCACGATGTTATGACCACCGTGCGCACGTACCGCATCCTCTCACGAGAAATCCCTTGGGTACCCTTGCACATAGGCATAACCGAAGCCGGCACACTCATGCAGGGCACCGTCAAATCGGCTGTCGGTCTGGGAATTCTTTTGGAAGAGGGCATCGGTGACACCCTGCGCATATCGCTCACCGACGATCCGATCGAAGAGGTGCGTGCGAGCTGGCTTTTACTGGCTGCGCTCGATCTGCGCCGTCGCAGCCCGGAAATCATCAGCTGTCCTACCTGCGGACGCTGCCAGGTCGATCTCATCAGCCTGGCCAAGCAGGTAGATGCGCGTCTTGCATCCTGCACCAAACCGCTTAAAGTTGCCGTCATGGGATGTGTGGTGAACGGACCTGGCGAGGCCGCCGATGCCGACATAGGCGTTGCGTGCGGATCAGGCTCGGGGGCGCTGTTCGCGCATGGAAAGATCTTGCGCCGCGTGCCTGAGGCGGGTATCGTGGATGCTTTGATGGAAGAGATCGAAGCCATGGAGGCGGAAGGAAGGAAACCCTATGACCACCTTCGCTAAGCCTGCCGTTTTGCGCATGAGCGTCCTGTACGCTCCGACGCTCAAAGAGAATCCCAGCGATGCCGATATCGTTTCGGCCAAGCTGCTCACTCGCGCAGGCATGATTCGTAAAGAAGCGGCGGGCTTGTACACGTTTTTGCCGTTGGGTATGCGCGTGTTGCACAAGATTGAAAACATCGTACGTGAAGAGATGGATGCGCACGGCGGCCAAGAGATTTTGATGCCGTTCGTTCAGCCTGCGGATCTGTGGCGCGAGAGTGGTCGCTGGGACGCTTACGGCCCTGAGCTTTTGCGCGTGATCGATCGCCACGGCAATGACTTCGTTTTGGGTCCCACGCATGAGGAAATCATTACCAACCTGGTAAAAAACGAGCTTCGCAGCTATAAGGATCTACCCTGCAATCTCTACCAGATTCAGATTAAGTTCCGCGATGAGCGGCGTCCCCGATTCGCGCTTTTGCGCGGACGTGAGTTCGTAATGAAAGACGCCTACAGCTTCGATGTTGATGAGGCGGGGCTGGATGCGGCCTATGCTCTGATGCGTGATGCCTACGTCAATATGTGCGACCGCATGGGTCTGGACTACCGTATCGTACAGGCTGATTCCGGGCAGATCGGAGGCAGTGCGTCCGAGGAATTCATGGCCTTGGCCGATACCGGAGAGGCGGAACTTGTCCACTGTACATGCGGTTATGCCGCCGATGTTGAGGCCGCTGCGTGCTTCGCGCATCCTGTTGCCTATCCCGCTACTTCCTGCGAGAAAATTTCCACGCCCGGCGTGCATACCATAGCGGAGCTTGCCGCGCACCTGGGCTGCGATGAGGCGGCCTGTGCCAAGGCGTTTTCCTGCAAAGACTCCGAAGACGGGATCTGGGTTTTATTCGTTCCCGGCGACTATGAGATAAACGAGGTCAAGGCAGAGCGTGTAATACCCGGATTTGTGCCGCTTTCCGAGGAGGAGATGAAAGACGCAGGATTGGTCAAGGGTTCCATGGGGCCGGTGGGCCTACCTAAGAACGTAAAGGTTGCCGCCGATGAGAGCCTGCGCGCAATCGAGCGTTGGGTAGTGGGTGCCAATGAAGAGGGCTATCACCTGGTGGGTGCCAAACTCGGTGAGGATTTTCAGGTGGATGTGTGGGCTGATCTGTGTCTCGTGCGCAAGGGCGATAGGTGCCCTGTGTGCGGAGAGCCGCTTGAGAGTGCGCACGGCATAGAGGTGAGCCAGATCTTCAAGCTAGGCGACAAGTATTCGCGCGCCATGGGTGCCACGTTCATGGATGAGGATGGCTCCGAAAAGCCCTTCATCATGGGCTGCTACGGCGTGGGGGTGTCGCGTGCGATGGCCGCAGCGGTGGAGCAGAGCCACGATGAGTACGGAATCATCTGGCCGGTGGGTATCGCGCCCGCACAGGTATGCGTGGTGCCCCTCACGGTGGGTGACGATATCGTCCAGCCCGCCGCTGAGGCGCTGGCAAAAGATTTGGCGGCATCGGGACTGGAGACGGTCATTGATGATCGTGATGAGCGTGCAGGTGTGAAGTTTGCCGACAACGATTTGATTGGCTGGCCCGTGCAGGTGGTTGTGGGCAAGCGCGGCATCGCAGAGGGCACGGTCGAGGTGAAAAACCGCGCAACCGGGGAAAAGATATCCACTACCTTGGCTGACGTGGAATCAAAAGTGCGTGAAATCCTAGAAATCTTGAATTGAGTCATCCATGCGCATCGCAGACATATTCGACGCAGGCACCCTTCCCGTTTCGTTTGAAATTTTTCCTCCCAAGGGAGAGCTTCCCGAGAAGGAGGCTCGCTCGGTTATTGAGGGGCTTGCTCCGCTCGCACCGGCTTTTGTGTCGGTCACGTATTCGGCGGGTGGTAGCAACAATAGTTCCCGCACGGTTGAAGTGGCCAAAATGGCCCAAGAGGAATACGGGCTTGTCATGATGGCCCATCTCACCTGCATGAATGCCCAGCGCAAAGACATAGCTTTCTCACTTGCGGCCATGAGGGAGGCTCGTATCCAAAACGTCTTGGCGCTTCGGGGCGACGCTATGGAAGGCTCTCAACCCAAGGATTTCAAATACGCCAAGGATCTCATTTCGTTTGTGCGAGAAGCCGGGTTCTGCGTGGGTGCAGCGGCATACCCCGAAGGGCATGTGGATTGTCTCGATTTTGCCGAGAGCATTCGTCACCTTAAACAGAAACAGGATGCGGGTGCGGAGTTCTTCGTCACGCAACTATTTTTTGACAACGACTGCGCCCTGCGCTTCCTTGATGCGGCGCGCGCGGCAAACATTACGGTCCCCATCACCTTCGGAGTGATGCCCTTCATGTCAAAATCGCAGATCACGCGTATGGTGTTCATGTGCGGTGCGAGTTTGCCCTCTCCTGTTATCAAGCTGCTCGCGCGCTACGAGCACGACCCTAAAAGTCTGCGCGCCGCCGGGGTGGAATACGCGTGTAAGCAGTTGGTGGGGCTTGCCGAAGCCGGTGTGGATGGCGTGCATGTGTACACGATGAACAAGCCCGACATCGCAGCCTCTGCCACAGAGGCGCTTTATGCGTCGGGGTTCGGCCGCACAATGGAAGCGGCGCTTCCTCGCGAAGCTGCAAGCAAG
>CAZLKG010000072.1:0-2923 GCA_964560045.1 uncultured Slackia sp. | reverse complement strand
GACTGAGGCGGGGAACGGAGCAAAATCCGGCGCAAAGCCCACAACAGATGTAAGACCCGCAGCAAAGGGGAATCCTCTGTGATTTCAGGCTTGAAAGATCAGGATGTGCATGATCAGGGCTTGAATGATCGAGTCGTGAAAAATCCGGCTTTGAAAAATCGGGAAGAAAAGCAGCGCACTCTCGCATCGCTTACCACTCATATGACCGCAGCGGAATCGGAAGAATTCGCGCTGCTTACGGGGTCCACGCTGTTTACAGCAAGTACGCCTAGGGATGTCGAGTCCCTTCGGGTCGATCGATCGGAAATGCTTCGCTACCTGGGCTATTCTGGCCAAACCCTTGATCAAGGGCTGCAGGCGCGCATTGGGGAGGCGGCCAGGCTGTGCGAAGAGGCATCTGAGCCTAAGTTTTTGTGGCGCGCGTTTTCTGTGCGGGGTGCCTGTGATGCTGAGGGCAATCCCGTTTTGCGCCTAGAAGGCAGCACGCTAGAACTTCCGGGGGACGCCATCCTTGCTCACCTCAAAGGGGCGTTTGAGTGTGTGGTCATGGCCTGTACACTGGGGCTTTCCAATGAGCGTGAAGCCCGCAAACTCTCTGCGACCGATCCCGCCAAGGCTGCCCTTTTCAGCGCGGCGGGCTCGGCGCTTGTTGAAACCGTGGCCGATGCGTGCTGCGAAAATATTCTCGCCAAAGCTCAATTGCGCGGATTCGTGACCGGGGCGCGCTTTAGTCCTGGCTACGGAGATCTTCCGCTTGGCGTGCAGCCGAAGATAGTCGCCGTGCTTGCAGCGGACAAACGCCTTGGGATGCTTCCTGCAAAAGGAGGATTCGTAATTCCCGCCAAAAGCGTGACCGCCCTGGTGGGATTATTTGAAGCGAAGAGAGATGCGGACTCAAACACATGCGAGGTATGTATGGCGCGAGACCGCTGTGTGTCAAGGCAAAACCCCTGCGCGTTGAAACGAGACTGCTGTGTGCCAAGATGAGACCTTTGAGTGCTGTCGCGAGCTTGTTGCCTGGCGAGTGTGCTACCCAACAATACCGCCGGGTGCTGCCGCGAGCTTGCTGTCCAGTGAGTTTGCTGTTTAGCGGGTTTGGCGCTTAGTGAATGTGCTGCACATCGAGATTGCCCCATTGAGAAAGGCCGAAACCACATGCTTCCGATACACGACGTCATAGAGAGTCGATGCAGGGAGGGGCTGCCCTGCAATGCGGACTCCCTGTTTGAATCAGGTCACCTCTTCGATACCGCACATCTTTGTATCGAAGACGAATTTCTTGCCCGCGTGCTTCGAGGCGAGGAATATCTGGTGTTTGACGGTGCGATGGGAACCATGTTGCAAGAGGCGGGACTTGCCGCAGGCGAGCTTCCGGAGCTCTTTTGTCTCGCCAAACCTGAAGAAATTACGGCGATTCATCGCGCCTATGTTGAGGCGGGAAGCCTCGTCGTGACCACCAATACCTTTGGTGCCAATGCGCGCAAACTCGATGGGTGTGCCGATGTGACAGAAGTCTTTTCTGCTGCTATTTCCTGCGCCCGCACATCGGGTGCACGCTATGTGGCAGCCGATATAGGCCCTACAGGGGCACTTTTGGCACCGCTTGGAACCATGTCCTTTGATGAGGCATATGAGCTGTTTGCCGAGCAGGTGCGCGCTGCCACAGGTTCTGGTGCCGACATCATTCTGATAGAGACCATGGCCGACCTTTTGGAGATGAAGGCCGCAGTGCTTGCTGCCAAAGAGAACAGTAATCTGCCCGTGTTCGCCACGATGACCTTTGGCGAGGACGGGCGTACGTTTCTGGGAACATCTCCAAAAATCGCAGCCATGACGCTGCACTCCCTCGGTGTGCAGGCGCTGGGCGTGAACTGCTCGTTAGGGCCTTTAGAGCTTGTGCCCATCGTAAAAGAGATGGCTAACGTTGCGCCCTGTCCTATCATAGTGCAGGCCAATGCGGGACTGCCCAAGGTTGTAGACGGGCGCGGTGTGTATGAGATAGGCCCCGATGAATACGCTCGAAGTGCCGCTGTCTTGCTGGAGGCTGGGGCAAGCATCATAGGAGGGTGCTGCGGTACGTCTCCGGCATATATCAGGCAGCTGTCATCACTGGTGGCAGGCGTTACTCCGCCCTCGCGCAAGGTTGCTCCCGTCTGCGGTGTTACCAGTGCCACCAATGCCGTTGTCTTGGAGGACCGCCAGATTGCCGTCATCGGAGAGCGGATCAATCCTACGGGTAAGAAGCGTCTGAAAGAAGCCCTGCGCTCAGGTGATGTTGACTACATTTTGAACGAGGCCATCACTCAGACCGAGGCCGGGGCCGACATCCTTGATGTGAACACCGGTCTTCCCGAGATTGATGAGTCCGCCGTTCTGTGCGATCTCGTAGGGCGCATTCAGAGTGTGAGTGGATGTCCGCTGCAAATAGATTCCTCGGATCCTGTCGCCGTGGAAGCTGCTGTGCGTATATATGCAGGAAAGCCCATCATTAACTCGGTGAACGGAAAGCAGGAAAGCCTCAGATCTATTCTTCCGATAGCCAAACACTACGGATGCGCGGTGGTGGGTTTGACCCTGGATGAGGAAGGTATTCCGCCTCTGGCTGAGCAGCGCTTTGCCATAGCAGAGCGCATCGTGAGTGAGGCTGAGGGCTATGGTATCTCGCGAGAGGACGTCTTTATCGACTGTCTCGTTATGGCGGCAGCTACCAATCAGTCCGAGGTCGCAGAAATTTTGCGTGCTATCACAATGGTGAAGGAGCGCTTGGGTGTGCGCACCGTGCTCGGTGTGTCCAACGTGAGCTTTGGCCTGCCGCTGCGCGAGGTGCTCAACGCGACCTTTCTTGCCGCAGCGTTTTCGGCGGGACTCGATCTGCCCATTCTCAACCCCAACTCAGCCCGCTATCAAGAGACCGTGGATTCGT
>CAZLKG010000071.1:734-8573 GCA_964560045.1 uncultured Slackia sp. | reverse complement strand
CGCAGCCGCAAGGTTACGCTTGCCGAACACGGGTTTCGCCTGCCCAGCTGTCTTGACAACCGCCCGCTGCGCTTCGATGAGTTCGAGCAGAGAATCCCGCAGTTCATCTACGTGTCGGCCACGCCGGGTGATTACGAGGAAAAGGTGAGCCAGCAGCAGGTAGAGCAAATAATTCGCCCCACGGGCCTACTTGATCCTGAGGTTGTTGTACGACCCATCGCTAGCCAGATTGACGACATCATTGATGAGGCAAAAGAGCGTGCGAGCCGTGATGAGCGTGTGCTCATCACCACGCTCACCAAAAAGATGGCCGAGGATCTGACTGACCACCTGTTGGATCAGGGTATACGGGCTCGCTATATGCACTCAGACATCGCAACACTTGAACGCGTTGAGATTTTGAGTGATTTGCGCAAGGGTGTTTTCGACGTGCTGGTGGGCATCAATCTTTTGCGCGAGGGGCTGGATCTGCCTGAGGTGAGCTTGGTGGCCATCCTTGACGCTGACAAGGAGGGATTTCTGCGCAACCACCGCAGTCTTATTCAGACTATCGGTCGTGCTGCGCGCAACGTGAGCGGGCAGGTCATCATGTATGCAGATACCATCACCGACTCTATGGATCGCGCCATTTCCGAGACACACCGCCGACGCAATCTACAGATGCGCTACAACGAGGAACATGGCATAGAGCCGCAGACCGTACGTAAGGCCATTAACGACATCATGGGATTTATGAGCGATACCGATGGTAACGAGGTGGGAAGCGCCGAAGAGGTGAACAAGGCTCTCGCTGAGCTTTCCCGCAGTGAGGTGATGCGCATTATCTCCAGCATGGAAGAAGAGATGGCCGCTGCGTCCGAAAGCATGGATTTCGAGGAGGCTGCCCGCCTACGCGACCAGGTGGTTAAGCTGCGCTCCCAAGTAGAGGGCGCATCGGAGAAAGACGTGTTGGCCGATTTGAAAAAGAGCGCGCGCAAGGGGAGCGCGTTTGGCAGTCGGAAAAGTGCCGCATACGGTGGATCGCGACGGGCGTAGGATACAAACTGCCTCTGCATAAACTGCGGCTCGCTTTGCGTGAAGGTTTTCTACCTGCGTACAAGTAGGATGATGAAATACTACCTGCGTACGAGCGAGATGATGAGTCTGCTTTCTTTTAGAACTTCTTTCTCCGCATACGAGGCCGCAGTTCTTTACAGAGTGATGGGATATGAATCCTGTTTATTTCGGCGGGAGTGCTGGTTTTTTATCCACGCACGAACAAGATAATAAGGGCGGCAATAAGCCCGAACACCACGCCTGTAGCAAGGCCGAGAAGCAAGCGCCCGAAAAGTCGTGGGATGGAGGGGTTTGCCGCCTGCCGGTGCTGTTCGGTGTCCCTGACCACCTCATTGCCTTTTAAGAAGGCGGCTATCTCGCGGTAGGTCACAAGGTCGTTGTCCTTCTTGACCCGATCTGCCCCCACTGATGCGGCTATGGCGGCGGCGGCTAACACTGCCACGAGGCAAATGGTCGGAGCCACCTGCATAGCATTCCAGTCCCACGCAAGCAACTGGATGCCAAGCCAGACGAGGGCGGCGATGAAGAGCACGAAGGAGCCAAGCATCAGATAGGCGAGGCGGTTTAAGGTCTTAGCGCTGCGGTCGATATTTCTGGTCATGGTATTCACGTCCTTTCCAACGATCTCGTCCACGGTTGCGTCGAACACGTCGGAGAGGAGCAGCAGGCTTCGGAGGTCGGGGTAGGTCTTGCCATTTTCCCACGAACTGATGGTTTGCCGGCTCACGTAGATGCGTGATGCGAGAGTGTCTTGCGACATCCCTGCGCACTCCCGAAGCCTTCGTATGGCCTTTCCTGCCTCCATGGCTCTTCTCTCTCTCTCTCTCTCTCGTATCCGAGCTACCTTCCGCGCAGATCGTGGCATGCAAGCTGCCTTTGCGCCATCAAAAGGGCTCGACATGGCACCCTTGTGCTTGTCAAAACATCCTTACATGGGTTTTTGCTGCTACAACCTCTGTTGCAACTGTTGCCGTAATCGCTGTGATCGTTGCCGCAACTGCTGCCGCAGCCATCGCTCGCATCTGCGTAACGTGGCGCGCTCGGCGATACTGAAGAGGACTTGTTTCATCTTCTCGTTGCAAGGTGGGATTTATATCGAAAAAAAGAACGACAGAACCCACAAGGCGCAACGCCCGAACAAACCCTGTTGTTCAAGAGCTTGTTGTACATGTAACTGCAACCCTGAACGACGGGGTGCCACTGCTTTTTTGAGGATGGCAGCTAAGACATCGCCATAAGCTCGTTGTCAATTGCGCGACGAACGAACTCCGATTTCGTCATCCCGGTCTCCTTCTGCACCCTCTTCATCGCGACGATCCGCGAGTGCGGAACCTTCACCGTTATCGAGTCGAGTGGCTCGTCGGTCATCCTCGGTCTGCCCCTGATGGCGTTGTACCAGGCGGTGAGTGCATCGTCCTTCGTGATGCTCTGCTCAGGGTGCCGCGCCTCCGTCCTGTCTTCCACATACACCTTGTTCATCTGAAGAAAGCACCACCCTTCAGCGATAAGACAAAACTATATTACTACGTTCAGTGGTTCCGGCTTCACTGAATATCCCCAGAACCCCAAATCCTTTCCCTCACCCGTCCAACGAAGAAATGTATTTCCTTGCCAACAGCGTTCTAACAACACGTTTCTGTCGTTAGAGTATCTCTGTTGGTTCTAATGATTTTTTTGGTTAGAAAACTGTCATTAGAGGTTAGATTGTGTGCTACCTAAAGGAGCGTGAGTATATAAATCTTGGGAGGAAAACGGAACAGATCGCATCAAGCGCTCCACAGGTGAGCACCAGAAAAAAGGGGAACATTTATGGGGAACAATGTGGCGGATGTGCGAGGACTTATTGACTTAACATCCGATGAAATCAGGCATCATTTCGATCGGCTTATCGGTATGAGCCTTTATTGGGCCTGGCTGCAAATTGTGTTCTCCGCTGAAAGCTGCATGCCAAGAGCCCTGTTCACCGTGCCTCTGTCAGCCCATCTGCAGGTTTGGGCCCTGTCTCTGTGCGCCGCTTCCGTCGTTTTTATCGTAACCCTTTTGTCTTCAAGGGAGCAGGCGTTTTCAGCAAATGCAGGCGGTATAGCCGCCTCATCTATACTCCTGGCAATGGGATCTTTATTTCTTGTTGCCTCCTCTTACGATGTTTTTGTAAAGATTTTTGCGCCAATTGGCGCAGTGTTGACCGGCGTGGGGTCTGCGACGGCCTTTCTTGAATGGGGTTCTCACTTGGCAGCTTTAGCCCCAAGGCGTGTGCTTATCGATACGGCGTTTTTTTTCTTTAGGGACGGCTCTTTTTTTCGGTATCGTGATGTCGCTTCCTCCTGTTGCGGTGCAGGGACTTGTGTGTATGATGCCTCTCTTCTCAGGGGCGTTTTTATTGCATGCGTGTAGGACGGATTCTAGCGGTGCTTTGCGCATGGAGGAAGGGTTTTCGTCGAGAGTAAAATTCAAAGGAACAGACTCCAACAAAGGATCCAACAAAGTTCATACGTCGAGATTAGTCTTGCTTGCTGTTCTGGTTGGATTTGCCTTCGGAGTCATGAGGGCGATGAGCCTGTCTGCTGGAGGTGGTGCAGCAACAGACGTGACACTGGCAACGGTATGTGGAGTGCTTGGGGGAGGGGTACTTCTTCTTGTCACCGCACTTTTTTACCGCAGGGAAGATGAGCTGTATTTGGCATGTCAAGTGTCGTTCCCGCTCCTTGCAATGGGTTTTCTCTTGCTCCCCCAATTCATCGATGGTGCTTTCATCCCGGTTTTCATTTTCACAATTGGACACAGCTATTTCTATTATTCGCTTTGGGTGTTTTGTACAGAACAGGCAAGGTTTGCCACGACAATGCATCGACCAAAAAAGGTCTTTGCAGGCGGATTGCTCGCGTTTCTTGGAAGTTCATTGATCGGTGTCGTTTTTGGAATTGTCCTACTCATGTCGAGAGCCGAGGAAACGCTTTTGGTGTTCTGGGTTTCTATCGTTGCGATCTACTTGTTTGTTATCGGTTTCGCGTTTTTGTTTATCAGGTCAAAACGGGGCTTCGACGACGATGAGACAGGTAGACAGGAATTGTTCGAGGAGGCGTGTGACGTTGTGGCGGATGAAGGAAAGTTGTCACCGAGAGAAGCAGAGGTATTGAAAATGGTGGCTTCCGGCTTCGATAGGGCGGGCATGCGTGAAGCGCTCGGCGTTTCAGATAATACGATAAAAACTCATGTCAGGCGCATTTATTTGAAGTTAGGTGTTCACTCGAAAAGAGAGGTATCCGATTTAGTCGAGGCGTATATGGCTCGAATAGAGTACGGAATGAACGACCAGCTTTGTCGCCTATCAAGGGTGAGAGAAGAAAAATAGATTTTCACCCCTCACGGGCGCTTCAAATATGGTGAGACTCTTCCTATTGTCGTTGTGGGTGAAAGGGTGTTCGCCCACTCGGTGATAGGAGGAGGAAAATATGAAAACGAACAATGTTTCTCGCAGATCGTTTTTATCCGGTGTTGCCGCTGCTGGCGCTTCGACTGCCGTTTTTGGTCTGTCTGGATGCGCTCCCAGTTCTTCCGGCGAGCAAGGATCGGAGTCGGGGCAAGCAGCTAGTGACAGTGCCCATGAGTGGCTGCAGCCTGCCCCGGAGCTTCCGGAAATCACGGAAGAGGAAACATATGACATCGTTGTTGTGGGGGCAGGTATTGCAGGATGCACGGCTGCACAGTCGGCCGCCGAGGCTGGCGCAAGCGTCTTGGTTGTCGAGAAATTCGAAGAGATTACTGCCCATGGCACCGATATCGGAGCTGTTGGCTCAAAACTCCAAGCTGCTGAGGGTGTTGAAATCGATACGGCGCTTGCAACGCGTCTCATTTATCAATGGGGCCAATCTGAAGCGAATTACTACCTCATCAAGAACTTTGTCGAGCGCAGTGGCGAGGTAATGGATTACTACATCGACATGGCGGAAGAAGTAGGTTATGAAGTGATTCTCAATACAGAAATGACGGCTCGTTCTGATTGGGATACTCTTGAGGATCGGTTTAAGCAGTTTAGAACTGCACACAAGTTTCTTTTGCCTGAAGGAAGCGATTTGCCCGAGCAGGCTTGGAATGTGGGCTATTTCATTAGTATGGTTGCAGAGGACGCTCAAAAACAGGGGGCTGTATTTGAATTCAATACAACTGCCGAGCAGTTAATCAAGGAAGACGATACGGTCACCGCCGTTGTCGTAAGTTCAGATGATGGCTACAAAAAGATCAACGTGAACAAAGGTGTTATCCTTGCCACGGGTGGTATTACGGACAATGAAGAGATGATCCAATGCCTGTGCCCCATTGCATTGCGTGCCGATCAGTCTGACTATACGCCTGTCGGAGGCAATATGGGCGATGGCATCAAGATGGGTAAATGGATCGGTGCTGCACTTTCCACTTGTTACCCCGCACCCATTATTCATCCCGTTAATCTTTCGGTCATGGGGCCCGGATTTGATACCTGCTGGCTTACGGTTAATCGTGATGGAATGCGTTATTGCTGTGAAGTGGGTTTCGAACCTATCGTAACGAACGCTCGAATGGCAACTCCGGGTAATGTTTCATGGGCTATTTGGGACTCCAATTACAAAGAACATGCTCAACGCCAGGAGCCAATCAAATCCCAGTCGTTTATTGATGGTCTTGAAGAGGCGGTAGAGGCGGCTGTTGAGAACGGGGAGTTCTACAAGGGAGAGACCCTTGAGGAACTTGCGGAAGCGATCGGTGTCCCGTATGAGACCCTTCAAAAAACCGTAGATCGTTACAATTCGTTTTGCGATGCAGGAGAGGATCCCGATTTTGGAGTTCCGGCTCGCTTTTTGAGTTCGGTCAAGGACGGTCCGTTCTATGCGAGTAATGTTTCCGCATGGATGCTTGCCTTGCCATACGGTTTACGTGTTGATCAGAATTCCCAGGTTCTTGACGAATCCGACAATCCTATTGGTGGATTGTTTGCCATCGGAAATGTCCAGGGTGATTTTTTTGCCAATTCATATCCCGTTACTTTGCCGGGAACGAGCCACGGTCGCGGTATGACTTATGGACGTCTCGTCGGTCAGGCTCTCGCCAATGATGAGACTATTGATGGCTACGCAATCGGATTCTAGGGAAACAATTATTGCCCGCAGGCGATCGATCGCCTGCGGGCCGCTCGCCGTGTATCCATGCCCCGGGAAGTCAGGTGTGCCACAAAGGACGGTATGTCTGCGAGGCTGTCGGACGGGTCGCGACTGAAGCATTTGCCCGTGGTTATCGGGTGCGGTAGTTCTCGAACATGTCCAGTAAATTCTGGCGCGAAGACACGCCGCATTTCTCGTAGATGTGCTTGACATGGGTTTTCACGGTGCTTTTGGCCAGCACCAGTTCACGTTCGATATAGGGTACGTCACGACCGCTTGCCAGGAGCGTGAATACCTCGCTCTCGCGCGCTGACAGCCCAAAATCCTCGGCAAACGATGCGCAGACCTGCTCAAACCGCGCCTCAAACATGGGCGCGGTTTCCTTTTCCATCGGCTGTCCGGATCTTTTGTCCGAAGCGGAAATGGAAACGAAGGCATCAACACGGGGGAGTGGGCCTAGCAGTAAGGCAACGAGTATCGCGATAACCACACCTCCAAAAAGAGAGCGAAAACGAAGGTCCAAATAGTCAAAGTCGGGCATCAACTGCACCGCAATTACAATGATGTCGCACGCGAGCATGCCTGCGCAAAAAATCAGCCCCGATACTGCATAGAGCCAATCGGCGTCGGCTATACATTGCTTGTTTTTAATGAAGCGAATGAGGATGATCCCAATAAAAATCAAGATCAAAAGGCGTCCCACCTCGGCCACACTCAAAGGCAAACCGCCGACGGGACGGTAGGGAAATGTCAAATAACCAACGGTCACCAAGGCAAAGCCTGCGTAACTCAGGACGGATAAGCGTAGAGGTTTTCGCCGTGTCACGATGATGAGTATGATTGATATCACTACAGCCGCAACTGCATACACCAGAGCTGGTCGGGTAAGGATGCGATATACCATGCTCTCTTCGTAAAGCGAAATGGGAAACAAGTCCAAAAGCGGATTCACTACACATGAAGACAAGACTATCAGGGATACTATTACGCGAGGAAGCCTTACGCGCTCTTTTGGCACACCGTTATCATCATGAAATGATTTGGGTTGTTGCGCTGCAAGATTCGGCTGTACGCAGCGATCGCCAGAGTCTCTTTCCTGGGAAATCGCAAAAGATTCGTCGGGATTGTATTTTGATGAGGGACTTTGATCATCGCCCATCTGTCCGATAGACACGCGTAGATACGCCGAAGGGATGTCCGCGCAGATGTCATCAGTTAAAAGGGGGAAGAAGCAGATACACATGACAAGAGGCATGCCGACAAATACGACCATGCGCACAAATCCCACAGGCAGGACACTAAGAGCAAGGAACAGCAGAGCGGAAACTCCCAGCGCTGTTGCAAAGAGCGGAAGCACCCGTTCCTCTTCCAAGCGGATGTATACGTGCCACCAGCACAAAGAACAAATCGCTACGAATACGCCAACGAAAAAATCTCCGCTGAGCAGACTTGTGACACCCTGCGGTGTAAGCACTCCTACTTTGACTAGCGATGCCAGGCAAAGACCGGCAGAGGCAAACGGGATAAGATAGCTGTACACGATGCGACTTATGGGGCGCTTTCGAATATAGAGAGCCATGGCGCAAAGCCCGAAGGAAAATCCAGCATCTCCGGTGAGGGTAAGTGGGAGCTGCAAAGAGAAGGCTTC
>CAZLKG010000071.1:0-724 GCA_964560045.1 uncultured Slackia sp. | reverse complement strand
CAGAATGATGAAAAACAGATACGCGCCAAAAGCGCCCAATCCCAAGACAAGGCACACGCATCGAAAATATGAGCGCTTGGATTCCCCCATGGCCTCGCTATTGTATCGCAAGCCGATCCCGATACGTATCATACCAATGGGACGATGTGTTCAAGCGAGGAATCTAACTCTGTTGGGACGATGGAGGAATCTCTGGTCGTTCCTATGATTATGTTGCGCTTGGATTAGGTGCCAGGCGCAGGGTTGATGCATCTGCTTCTGGGTTAGTGCGGATGCGCTCCGTTCCGGATGCAGCGCATCATGAAGAACAAGGAGGGCACTATGATCGGTAACTCATCTCAAACAGCTGCGCAAAAACGTGAAGGGATTACTCGCCGTAGTTTTTTGGGCGGCGCAGGCATTGTGGCCCTTGGTGCTGGCACCATGGGTTCGAGCGTGCTTGCAGGGTGCAGTTCGCAGGAAACGACTGATGAGACAAATGCCTCTTCGGTATCGGGCCAGGCATCCTCAACTTCGGTATATGCGCAGCTCAATCCTCAGGATAATGACTACATGAGCAATTCCATTGAGGACTGGACGCAGACCACGTTGTTAAGCGAGCTCAACATTGGCTCAGTCACAATCCGAAACCGCATGATCAAAAGCGCCGCAACATCAGGCACGACCGGCGATGCCACACAGATGGTTGCCTTCTATGGAAACATCGCAAAAGGCGGAGTTGGCG
>CAZLKG010000070.1:3936-8584 GCA_964560045.1 uncultured Slackia sp. | reverse complement strand
CGCAGGCTCGGCCATTCGAAGGTTTCCACCACGCTGGACATCTACAGTCACTTGATGCCCGGCCAGGACAGGAGCGCAGCCAACAAGATTGGCACGATATTCTCTGTCCCCAACGTTGTCTGATTTCAGTTTGCAGTTTCAAGCGTGTCGATTGTCCCCGAATTGTCCCCAGGACATCGAAACCGTGTCCCGAAAACAAAAAAGGCCAGAGGGAAACACCTCTGACCTGTAATTTCTGGTCGCGGGGGCTGGATTTGAACCAACGACCTCCGGGTTATGAGCCCGGCGAGCTACCAAACTGCTCCACCCCGCACTATGCTGCGCTCCTGCTCAAGCGCAAGGGCACATACTAACCGCCCTTACTAGCAAGCGCAAGAACTTTTGTACCCCTTTCTTGTCCCCTCCATGCTTCATACACAAGGTTCATACATAAGGCTCCATACGCAAGACGGACGGGACGGACGACAGACCAATCTCTTTGACAGATCCCCATCATCCGAGGTTTTCTTTGTCGTGTCGCGCGCATTCCACTACAATCAGGAAACACCACACATACCAGGAGGTACGCACAATGCCAACAAAAGAAGAGCGACGCGATGAGGCGGCCAAGCACATTGCGCTCGTGAACGGAGTGTTTGCAAAGGAAACCGAAGCAACGATAGCCTCGGCGAAAGTCTACGAAGATGGAGAGGGGCGCGGACTCGAACTGCCCGACCCCACCTTCGGAGAAACCAAAACCTTTGTAACCACCGATTTTGCACCCTCGGCTGTACATCGCGCAGATGGCAAGGTTGTCGTAGTCGATCCCGCCTCGTTTACCCGCCCCGGTGGTGCCTACGAGAGCGGATCGTTCGGCCCTGAGCAAATCCTCTGCGCAAACAGCAACCTCTACCCCGTACTGCAGGCCATGAAATCCACCTACCACGATGCCAACCGCGGCTATCAGTGTGGACAGCTATTTACGGATCGCGCACTATATCTCGAAAATATCGTGTTCACCCGCGACGGCGACATGAAGAAGGCCGACGTGCTCGCCATCGCCGAACCCAACCGTCAGCGCGCTCTCGAAAACCACCGCTCCGAGCGTGAATGTGACAAGGTACTTGCCGACCGTGTGGAAACCATCATGCGCATCTCCGCCGCTCACGCATGCGAGACGCTGATAGTGGGAGCGTTCGGATGCGGGCGAGATCCGGGAAGTGAGGATTGCACACTCACGCTGTTCAAAAACTGGATCGAAGAGCATCCTGGAGTCATTGGAGGCGTCATATTCGCGGTGCCGCGCTCGCATTTCGCGGCGTTCAACGCAACGTTCGGAAGACCTAAGACTCCTACTAAGGCTCCTGTAGAAAAGAAGCCTACCCGCTCCAAAAGGGGACGTGAGGACGGCTTCGTGCTCGATTTCGATCTGCCTGAAGGGATATCCATCCGTTCTTGATGGCAATGTGCTTCCGAACAAATCACAGCGTGAGCGACAATGGGTAATCTCGCGCACGCTCTTGTCCGACAGCACTGGCGTCTTCAGTCGGGCTCCGGCGCAGGTAACGCAACAACGAATACCCATTCCGCCAGAGATGCTAGCCCTTGATCGGACCAAGAAGAAACATGTTGTGAGTGGATTGGAACAGGAGCTTGCCTGTGGCCGCCTCGCGCATGGTAACGCGAATAACTGCGGTCGAGCGTCCGGCATGAATGGGCTCGGTGATCACGTCAACCTTACAACATGGAACAGCCTTGAAGAAATTAATGCTCGCATTCTGGCAGACGTTGTTTGATCCCAGTGTGTATGTGGCAAAGCCAGCGCCGATCTCGCCAATGAAGTACGCGGTTCCGCCGTGGATAGCTCCATGAAAATTGCTTAGAGACTCAGGCACGTCCATGGTGAAGTGCACGCATCCCGGCCTTTCAACATCAACTATCCGGATGTTGTCGCGGAAATCGGATGAAGGAGGCATGTTGCACTTCATCTTCTCCAGCATGACATCCTTCTCCATAGGAAATTCCCTCTTCACAGCCACAGTCGCCCCTTTCATCGTACACGACAGTACAGCAACAGTACATAGGCCTGCCAACCCTCCCATGTTTTTTGACAGTACGGTCAATTGCGCACAGAAACAACGGATGCAGGAAGGTAGCCTTTATGCTCGTGTTTGCGCAGTGCGAACAGTCGGGTGTTCTAGGTACGCCGCATCTGATTAAACAATTGAGCCAAAAATGATGAAACGGACAAATGAGACATTGCGTCCCAAAGACTGAGGAAGAATACATGCTCCAGTTACACGAAGGGATCGCAGGCCACCATCTCGAGGACAAGCTGGGCACGAATTGAGAGAGGATCCTGGTTTCTGCTGAGGAATGTGCGAATTTCAGCGCGGGGCAGCTCGAAGACCTCAATGAATTCAGTTGATTCGGAGCACGGCTCACCCACCTTTTCGACTTGGGCGAACACCATAGCAATGCTTTCGTCCCCCATGCCAAGTGAAGAAAAACCCGGCTGCACGAAGGTGCGGATGCGCACCGGAGATCCGTCTGCGTTGCGCACCAGGTCGTATCCGGTCTCTTCGCGCAGCTCTCGCGAAGCGCACTCCTCAATGCCCTCGCCCTCGTCGCACAGGCCTGCGGGAAACGCGATACATTTCCTGTTCATGGGAAAACGAAACTCACGAACCATCACGAACGCCCCGTCGGTCGTATAGCCCACGATACACACGGCATCCACCTGCGGCGCTACCGGGCCTTGCGTCTTAAGTTCTTCAACGTACGCGTCGTACGGCTTGCGCGACACGGCTTCGTATTGGTAGTCGCGCCCATCGGGCATGCTGTAGTGCAGGATATATTTGTTAATCCATCCCGAGCTTACTTGGTTCACTCTTTGAAGTACGGGAAACCCCTCGCGATATTCTCTATTTCCTAAAATCGTATTGTCGCCTATTCCCGATGTCTTGCTGTCACCCATTGCCGCTCCCTTCTTGCGACCTTATAGCCTACCCATTCTAACGCGAAGGCGTGTCGCTCATAGATTTGGCACTATTTGTTTGCCCCATCGGATGCGCTACCGCTCTTCTCAACAAGATCAACGAGCTCGCGCTTGCTATGGATGCCCATTTTGCGATATATGTTCTTACAGTGAGTCCGTACGGTGTTCTCAGAAATGAACAGCGACTCCGCAATGTAAGGAACGCTGCGTCCCAATGCAAGGAATTCCACTATCTCCGCCTCGCGTGCAGAAAGACCGAAAGAAGAGGAGATGAGGCCGCACTGCTCACGCAAGACGTCCTTCACCGATACCATGGCAATATTTTCGTCCCCCTCGGCCAAGGTATCACCCGCCGAAACCGACTGAGTATCCTCTCCAGCGTCCTCTTGACTATTCATAAGTATTTCGCTGTCTCGATCTTCGGAGTTACTTATTTCATTTGAAGATTTTGCCCGCTTCCTTCGGCTGACGAAATATGCCAGAAAAAGCAGGTAAATCGAAAACAGAGCAACTGTCAAAAGTTGAACAAGCTCGAAATCAATCTGGACATGCGCATAATATATCGCTCCGAACCCCGCCTTGCTAAACATGTAGACGAACCCGGCAAAGACCCCGTATACCGTCAAAGGCCTTACGCCATATTCCTGGGAAATGGATACGCAAAGAAACATCATAAAAATGGAAGCCACAGAGAAGATCGTATAGACGGCAAGTGCAAACACAAACTGGTACTCCTGCCCCAAGACGGGAAGGAGCACAAACCCCGTTGCGACGCACACCACGGCAATGGAGTAAAAACGATCCATCCACGACGAAACGCTCGACGTCAATCTTCTTAAGATGAAATAGAAGATCACCGCCGATGCGATGCGTCCAAGCGTCATAAACGTACTAAGCAGTGGCCCGAACGTTACGTTGTTAAGCACAAGAGCCGGAGCGATGCCGCGCGCGAAGGCCAACGAGGCAATACAGAGCGCCGGTCGCCACAGCTTGCGTATCAGCCGGCCTCTCACATCCTTATCCACTCCAGACAGCAGTGCCTCCTGGCTATGAGCGCTGGTCGCCGATATCGCCTTCATAAGGCACACTGTCATGACTACCAACAAGAAAACAAGCACTGCCAAGGGAAGCCATGTCGGTTTGAGTTGTATGACGATCAGATACACAGCACCTGCAGCACCTGAACCGACCATAATTTCCATGCCTGCAAACGTCTTGTCCTGCGATGCAAACACATTCTGCCACGAGAGAAAGAATGCGCTGTTGCCCATTCCAACAAAGACCCCGGCTATGGCGGAACAGAGGGAGAGAGACGTCGCTCCCGCCTTCGCAAAACCCGGGAAAAGAAGCGCGACACCCAGCAGTGTCGCAGTGAAGGATGACAGGGCAAGAGGCTTTGCGTATTTCTCGACCCCCCATCGTTGAGAAGCCACCGCGCCGAGAAAGAACGTCGCTGGAAACGAAACGAGCTGCGTCAGATTAAACCGCCACAATACGCTTTCGGTATCGACAGAAACAGGAAGAAAAAGGAGTGTGCCGTTCCACCCTAAAAGCGAGACAACCACAAGGTGGAACGCATAGCCAAAAATGCACAGTTGTACTGCTGAGAAATGCACCGCACCCCCCCCCCGACAGAATGCTTAACGTAATTGTAATCCTCAAAAAGACTCA
>CAZLKG010000070.1:0-3926 GCA_964560045.1 uncultured Slackia sp. | reverse complement strand
GTTGTACTGTGGGGAAAGAAATATGCCCCCCCCCCCCCCCGACATGATGCTCTTAACGCAATTGTAATCCGCAAAGTGACTCAGCCAGCAATAATCCGATTAAAAGTCTTTTGGGCAAATTCATTCATATTCAAAATCACACGATCTATGTGACATGCATAAGCCCCCTTTTACCCTTTCCCAAAGTCAGTGTGAGGCGGAAAAACGCCGCATTCCGTACAGTGAAGACCACCTTGGAGCAGGGATCGCCAAGGTGGATTGACGAAAAGCCAGCATGCAACAAAGGGTCGTCAATGGCTTAGCAACGGCGTTTTCGTCATCCCATTCGCTGCCTGCATTGCGGGTATGCGCACACGCAAGGAAAGGAAGGGAAGGAATGGACATGGAGCTTGACCGCAGAAATTTCCTCAAGGGAGCCATCGTAAGCGCAGCAGGGATTGGAGCTACGAGCATGCTCGGTGCCTGCTCGCCACAGCAGGGGGGATCATCCACTGAAACGGAGGTAGACGAAGACTTTGTGATGGATGCTCAGCACGCCGACGCAAAATGGAGCTTCGAGATTCCGCCCGATCCCATTCCAGATTCGGATATCACGGAAACTGTCGAAGCGGAAATCGTCGTTGTGGGTGCCGGCACCTCGGGTCTTTGCACTGCAGTCTCCGCCGCAGAGCAAGGAGCAAACGTATTGCTCATTTCCGCCAGCAAAGCGCCCGTTAGTCGCGGCGGGTCGAACCACGCCATCAACAGCAAGGTTATGGAGCGTGAAGGAATTGAACCCTACGACTTTGACTATATCGTAGGTCGGGAGCGTATTCTCGCAGCAAACAGCGTCGATCAGAAAAAATGGTCGCGCCTCTTCAGTGCCAACGAGGAAGCCATAAACTGGCTCATCGATTTTATGGACGAAAAGAATATTCAGATGACGATCGAAACGAGCGCTCCCGAAAGCGTATTCGGCCCCGATGATCCACAGTACATCCCGCTTTCTGCCCACAGCGCATACGATGAAAATCATTCCGTCGGCGAGGCCCAATCCCTCATAGTGAATGCGCTCGCCGAAATTCTCACCGAAAAAGGCGGGCAGATTCTCTTCGAAACCAAGGCGATCCAGCTTGTCCGTGATGATGATAACACCGGTCGTGTCAGCGCCGTCATCGCTCAGGATCTCAATACGGAGGAGTACACGAAGTATGCCGCATCAAAAGCCGTGGTTCTCGCGACGGGAGACTTCTCGGCCGATAAAGAAATGATGAAGAAATATTGCCCGTCAATGTTGCCGCTCATCGATGACGATGCCGGCGAAGACTACGACATAGGATCAGCTACTACCGGTCTTTTCAAAGGCGACGGCCACAAGATGGGTTTGTGGATCGGCGCTGGCTGGCAACGCAACGTACCCAACTGCCCCATGGTAAACGTTCAGCAAGGAACGGCAGCGCAGCCATACTGCGGACACTGCGGACTGACACTCAATATCAACGGCGAACGATTCAGCAACGAGCACGCTCTGCATTCCTACACCGGGCGAGCCGTCATGATGCAACCCGAACAAGTATCATTTCCCATATGGGGCACCAACTACGCAGAGGAATACGGCCCCTGGATTGCACGCGGTGTCCACGACCCAGAACCGATGACAACCGAGGAAGTTATCGCCGAATGGGATGTGCACACCGAAGGCGGTCGGTTTGTGAAGGCAGACACGCTGGAGGATTTGTTGGAACAGTTGGGTTTACCCGTTGAAACCGCTCTTGCATCAATCGAACGCTATAACGAACTGTGCGAAAATGGTTATGATGAAGATTTCTTCAAACGAGCAGACCAGCTGATCCCTATTCGCGATGCACCTTTCTATGGCTCACGCGTCGGAGGCCGCTTCCTTACCGTTTTGGGCGGTCTGCGTACCAATGCCGACCTGCAGGTTTGTCAGGACGATGACACTCCAATCGAGGGGTTGTATGTCGTCGGCACTATGATTGGAGACTTTTATAACAACACCTACTCCTTCCTCATGCAAGGCCTGAACTATGGAGGCTGCTGCGTGACCTTTGGCTATTTACTCGGTCGCCAGCTTGCAGCCCTGTAGTCTTTGCTAACTCGTTGCGCGTAGGCCGTTGACACGAGTTTTCGGCCCTCCCTTTTGCCCGCCGTCTCCCTCCTACGGCGGGCACTTTGTTTTTACATGAGTGAAATCCTGAGCAAAGACGAAGAGATTCACAACGCGTAGACGCTCCAGAAAACGTTCGTTACACGCCGTACCGTATGGAGAATCCCTCTGTAGATTAGCGAATAAAGTTTGTTCTGACGATAGGCTCGAACTCAGGGAAGTTGATACCCGCCTGCCTACCGGCGTCGATGCACTTCATCAGCCACGCCATATTGCGACCGAGGGTTCGCATGGTTTGCATGCCTTCTTCGTCGCGCAGCACCTCTGCGGGCGTGTTGCCATGCACCTGGTTCCAATACGGACTGCCCACGACCATCATGTTAGACATGGTGAAATACTTGTTCATCTGGTCAAACGCAGCAGACGCTCCACCGCGTCTACACGACACCACCGCCGCAGTCGGCTTGCCCGCAAACAGATTACCACGCCCGTAGAACAGACGATCCATGAACGATGTCATACTGCCCGCCGCCGAAGCAAAATGCACCGGGGTGCCGAACACGAATGCGTCATAGTTCACTGCATCATCGATGACCTGGTTCACCACATCGTCTATGAAGCATTTGCCCACTCTCAGGCACTTGCCGCAACTTAGGCAGCCCGAGATAGCGCTCGTTCCCAGCCACATGATATCAGCCTGCACGCCCAGTTCCTGCAACCCCGTTTCCACCCCACCGAGCGCGGTATAGGTACACCCACGCCTATGCGGGCTTCCGTTGATGAGTAATGCTTTCATGGCTCCCCCTTTTTCTCGAGCTTGCATAGGGCTATCTCGTGGGCAGCCCGTTTCTCTGATACGCTCTGCCACCTTCCTTGCAGCAATCACGCTGCCACAGCCCCGAATACCCTATTCGTACACAGCCCACACTCGGGCAGGCAGGCCCGTAGCACCTTCGATATTCGGCCAGGTCACAAATACGATGGCACCTGCCTCAGGCACCTGATCGAGATTGGCCATCAATTCGACCTGCAAATGACCGTTGTCCAGCACGTAGCGCTCGATTGCCAAATCATCGGCTTCCACGGCCAGATACGATGCATCGGTGTCAATCGTCTCATGCCCGTTCATCGCGATGTTGCGCTCCTCATATAAGAACTTTATGACCTCCATCGACCAGCCGGGGCAATGCTCCCCACCATCCGAATCGAAGTTGTTGAGCGCGTCTCCGTCGGGCCACCGTTTGGACCAATCGGTACGCAACGCCACAAACGCGCCCGTCGGAATGCGACCGTGCTTGGCCTCCCACGCGACGATATCTTCTAAGGTCACAGCACAGTCAGGACTCTCAGCCACCTTGGAAGTAATATCAATCACGCACAGCGGGTGGGCTGCATCGGCTACGCCATATTCCTGCGCACCCGCCGCACCGGGCGTGAAGTGGCTGGGAAAGTCCACGTGCGTGCCAAACTGTCCGGGAAATTTGTACGTTTGGATGCGGCAGGACAGTATCTCTTCATCGTAGTCGAAGACCGTCTTGCACAACTCCACCGAGCCGTCAGGAATGCCACTCCAATATGGACTTTCGTTGGTTAGCGGGTGCGTAAGGTCAACCCACGTGCACTCTTGAAGCCGGGCGAGATCTTCCCAAAGTCCCATGATTGATAGCTCCTTCTCTTCGGCACCCGCACGGTGACGGGCGCAACTTCTCGACATCTGCCATAATACCCCGCTGATGCCGGTTCGGACACCACATCTCTCTCCTGCGCATCGTGCCGGAGCTTATGGCAGACTCACCGATGCCGCTGATGCCAGTTCGGA
>CAZLKG010000069.1:0-8659 GCA_964560045.1 uncultured Slackia sp. | reverse complement strand
GTTTACCGTGGCACCCGCTAACCGAGCGAACGTCGTTTCGGCGGACTACTTCGGCATCGCTTCGGGCAACAACGTGAACAAGGCTAAAGTCAGCGGGCTTACCTTCACACCTTCCGAGTACGTGGATGCGCCTGTAATTGAGGAGTATCCGCTTACCATGGAGTGCGAGGTGACCTCAATTGCGGGCGACAGCCACGGTGCGCGCATCGTGGGCAGAATTGTGAACGTGCTTGTGGACGAAGACATTCTAGACGATGAGGGTAGGGTCGATTTCGCCAAGTTCCAACCGCTCGTCTACGACGCCGCGCACAGAACCTATCGCGTAGTGGGCGAGGAAGTTGGCGGCGCGTGGAGCGTCGGCAAAGCCCTGATGTAGCAGACTCATCGCGAATCGATCATTCCGATCTGTTCGATGAGTGACTTCCTCAACTCCTAACGTTGTTAACGGTATGCCAACCCACTAGAGGCAATCGGAGGCGTTGGAGGCGATCTGGGGAACGGATTAACTATCACTGACAATCGTTTCGGAGTTTGTTTTCGTCTGCGCTTCTCAATTGGCCTCCCGTCTCCTGGACAGAAAATAGAAGCCCAGGAGATGGGAGGTTTTCTGTGCTTTTGGGCATTTTGTGATGAGATCAGGGTGTCTCCGCCGTTGCGTTAGCCGCAAGCCGCTTCCAAGCAATAAGCTGTGTACATGCTCTCAACAGTTCTCCGTGGCCCTCCGTTTCTGCCAACAAAGGGGTGTTTTTGATGAAACGACTCGCTTTCGACAACGATCTGCCTTTGATGAAACGATATGCTTCTGTTAAAGGTGTGACTCCAATGAGACGGTTCGCTTCCGTCGCCATCGCAACGCTTCTCTTAACCTTTATTGCATGCTTTGCCTTGCTTGGTTGCTCACAGGAAGAGGGCAGTGCATCATCCAATGAGCAGCCGGCATCCACTGACACCGATGTTGCATCTACTGACACCGATGTTTCTTCCTACGTCCTTAATACCGAAGGAATGTCAACTGAGGCAGCCGAGCGCATTGAGCAGGTTGTAGCTGTTATGGAGGGCGAGCTGGGCAACACCGATGGCACTATTTACGAAGATGCCTTGCTTGATGCCGGAGGAGAGCTTTGTTACGACCGTGGCTATTGGTGCGCCACGTTCATATGGTGGTCATGCCGTGAGGCGGGTTTGTCCGATTATTTTTGCGACGGAACTATGACGGTCTATCCTCAACAGCAGGCTGAATTCTACGAGGAGATAGGACGCTTTTACGAATCCGTGGATGATTCCTGGCAGCCTGAAGCGGGTGACTTGGCGTTTTATTTCTACAACGAGGGATTTCCCGGTGGCGAGCGTATATCGCATTCTGAGTTTGTGATTTCTTATGATGATGATTCGCGGACGGTCTATACCATCAGCGCTAATCCCGTGGTGGAGTATCACGAGCACGGCGTGGATGACTCAGACATCAGAGGCTTCGCTGATATCGATTGGGATGCCGGGGAAGACACCTTAAATTGAGTTCGCACGCCAACCTTTCGGCTCATATGGCCTGCTTTCGTCCCTTCGCACTCATGTGAGGCGATTCCGTGCCGTTTGAATGGGGCTCGATTTCCTGCGTCTGAATGCGCAGTTTAGGCGCGTATGATGATTGGGTTTTGGGGGTGCGATTGAGGAGACCCATCGTGGGCAAGAGCAGAAAGCCTTCGGCGAACATGAAAAAAGTGGCCGCGTTCAAATCGCAGCTGAGCGACCCTTCCTTTGACGCTATGGACGACATTTTCGCTCGCGAGGAACGGCGCAGTGAGCGCCGTGAGGTTGAGCGGGAAAAGACTCTCTACAAAAAATCATGCACTTCGAAAAACCGCTATGTCAGTAAGGCCGATGCGCAGGAGGCTATTTCTCTGTGCGAAGAGCGCGGGCAGCGTGGACTGTACTGCTATAAATGTCACTATTGTAACGGGTGGCACTTAACTTCCAGGTCGCAAGAATGACGCAGGATTGGCGCAGCTTACCCGCAAGTGACGCAGGGGTTGGTGCAGGTGATGTGTCGTACGCACGCTGAGCGCATCTTTCTAGCGTTTCACGTCGATCTGGCAGCTTTCCATGGTGGCGAGGGCAGCATCGTGTGCCTGGGGAGTGACACCGGCGCAACATTGCGCATCTACCAAGATGGCAACCTCGGGCATGAACGCTTTGAGGATGAGCGCGTTGGACACCACGCAGATATCGGTACACAGCCCGACAAGCTCGATGCTCTCGATGGGCTGTGTCTCATTCTCGCGACAGAGCAACTGTGCGAGTTCTGTCGATCCAAACGTGGGCTTTTCCATCGCAGGCAGATTGTGCTCTTCGCGAAGTGCTTCAAGCCTGTCCTCCAGATGCCACCCATGCGTTTCTCGGATGCAGTGTTGTACCGGGAGTCGTTTGCCCTCTTGGGTTGAGGGATAGTCGGGGTGGTGCGTGTCCAAGGTGAAGATCACCTTGCCGTCAAAATCGCGTACCTTGCTCACCACGTTATCCACAATCGCCTGAGCTTCGGGCGTTCCCAGCGCTCCGTCGATGAAGTCGTTTTGCATGTCCACGACAATGAGGTATTTCGCTCCCATGTTGGTGCTCCTTCGGTTTGCCCATCGCATCTTGCGTTATGGATACCATACCCCAGAGGGTGGGGCGGCCAAGCGATCACTGCAAATTCCTGAGCGAATAGCAAGGATTCCGCAAAACCAAACCGGTTAGGCGTATTCACTCGATCCGAATATTTCCGGATCCGAGAAGACACCAAGATGTATCAGCCGGTCTTTTTCTGGCGCTTTTTCGCCACTATGAACGGGCAGAACCTGTTCACGAACATTGAGATGGGTACAAGGGCGAGAAAAACGATGGCGGTTGTCCAGAGGGCGTGATCGGCAGCGAAGTCCGCCGTGTAGGGGAAGTTTTCCAAGAAGCGCAGCACAGCGATGTGGAAGCCGAAGAAAATGATGGAATTTTTTCCGGCGTAGTCAAACAGGCGCAACGTCGGCAGCTTCATGAACAACATGGCCATACCAAGACTCAAACAGAGCGAGGATGCAAGCATAAGCGCAATATCGTGATACGAATTGCCAGCCATGGATATTTTTCCGTTGAGAAACGCTATCCATGTCCCAACAGCGAGTAAGCCTATTGCGATACCAGAGAAGGTCGCAGCGGGATTGTGAAGGCGTTCAAGCATCGCTTCGCAACGCTGCCAGCACTGGCCGAAAGAGTACCCAATCCAATAAAAGACCGTTGCCATGGGAACCGTTGCCCATCTCCAGGCTGTCGGCTCATCGTAAAACGAGCTTAAAAACCATGCCGCCAAAAAGCAGAGGATCATTCCCGCTTCTATTTTGAATTTTTTCTGCCTATCGAGATGCACTAATCCCCAGAACAGAATCGACACGAGAAACAAGGTGGGTAAAAACCACAGCGCGCCAGACGACATGGCTCCTAGGTTTGAATTTGCCGTAATAAAGCCGATGAGCATATCCATAGGAGTTGCTGAGGAATGGCCGAATATCTTTCTGTTGACATACCAAAGCGGGATATTGATTATGAAAAGCATGGCATAAGGGGCAAGCAGCTTTTTCGCCTTGTCTATCACGCAGGCTCTAGCAGAGGCATATTTCTCATAGCGAAACACCATGCCGGAAATCATAAAGAACAACGGCATGTGGAAGGCATATGCCCAAAGAATCAGATCTTTGGGCATTGCGGAAACGTGACCCAAAACCACCAAGAGCATTGCTGCTCCGCGAAGCGAATCTAACCATTCTACTCGGTTCAATTTCTTACCTCGCTCGATCACAACCGGAAAACCACCCTGATTTCAGCGCCCCATTATATACGAGACTTTAGCGAGCCTTTACTCTTTCTTTTCGTCAATATGCGCTTCTTGTCGCTTCTTGTCGCAAGGCACGGATCTGTAACCCCTGCATCACATTTGAAGCCTATTCGAACAAATACCGATGCAGCAGGTTTAGCATTTCGGAAAGTGGTGTTTTGGCGCGCCACCCCAGATCGTTGAGGCGGGACACATCGAGGGGTAGGTGGTGTTCGGGAGGGTAGGGCGCATTGGGATCAATCTCAACGCGAACCTTCATGCGACCCTCACCGAATTGCTGGGCAGCCATTTCGGCCATATCCTTCACGGAGGAATACGTGTCCGGATTTGCTGCGTTGTATGCACATCCGTCCTTGCCCCTCAAAAGCACGGTGAAGATTGCCACCACCGCGTCATCGGTGTAGAGATACATGCGTGTGCTCTCGCCTGTCGTACGAAGGATGATGTCTTCTCCGTCATGAGCGCAGCGCACGAAATCGGCAAAGATGCGCCTGTCATTCTTGGGAATACCCGGGCCAAACGTCTGCGCCAGGCGAATTACCTTCACAGGAACTTCGTACTCAGAGGCATACGAACTGCAATAGTTCTCAGCCATGCGCTTTCCTTCCGGATAGCAGCTGCGAACCTGCATGGGATCGATAAAACCCAGATCCTCTTCTCCTAACAGCCTTTCCAGGCCGGGTTCGCCATTGCCCATGCCGTAGGCCTCCATGCTTGAAGCGTACACGAACGAGCGACAACCTCCTTTGCGGGCTTGCTCGAGCACGTTGAGAGTGCCCTCAACGATGGTGCGCGAGGTTTCAACGGGATGGGTCTGAAAAAACTCAGATGCGGTGGGGCAGGCCGCATGAATGATGTAGTCGGCATTCAACTCATCGGGCAGGGGATCAACAACGTCGCCCACAACAACAAAAAGACCGTCCGCTTCGCTGTAACCTTCCAGAGCCCTCTGGGCTTTTTCCCTGCTGCGAACCATCGCGAAGACTTTGATGCTGGCATCGTCAAGGCGATTACGCTCAAGCAAAAAGCGGATGCAATGGGTGCCGATGAGACCCGTTGCGCCGGTTACGAGCACGGATTTCCCCCTGAGATGATCCCAGTCAATTCGGGCGCTTCTCGCCAATTCCGCCGAAGCCTTTTGCAAATCGAACATGTGCACTCCCTCAAGTCAGAGTCCGAAGATTTGGGAATTCTCGCGTGCATCGGCGATGGCACGGAATATATAGAAATCTAGCGGGGTGGTGATTTTGATGTTCTCGCTGCTGCCCGTTACCATGTGAAGCGAGTGTCCGTAGTGGCGCATCATACTTGCCGAGTCGATGAAATCATCCCGCTCTTCCGCTAAGGCGCGCTCATGCGCTTCAAGGATGTCTTTCAGTATGAAGCACTGGGGAGCTCTTGCCATGAAGCACGTACTTCTGTCCACTACCTCGCTTATTGTGTGGCCGTTTCCCCGAATGACGGTTTCAACTGCGGGAATAACAGTGATTGCGCTTCCGTGCTCACGGACGCACTCAATGCATGAGGAGATGGTTTCATCGTCAATCAAGGGCCTTACGCTGTCATGGATGAGAATGACGGAATCTTCAGGAAAGAGAGCCGCTGCCTCTCTGATGCCGTTTCGGATGGATGCCTGACCCGTCTTGCCGCCAGGAACAATCGAGGCAACTTTTTCGATACCATTTTTCTTGAGCATTTTGCGAAGCGCAGAAATCCAGCTTTCCAGACAAACCACCACGACTCCATCAATGTGCGGATGGTTTTCGAACTGCTCGATCGTGTGGATGATGATGGGTTTACCATGGAGTTCGAGAAATTGTTTCGGCTTGGTTTTCGTGTTCATTCGCTGGCCCGTTCCGCCAGCGAAAATCAAAGCTATGTTCATTGACAGCCCTCGTTCGTCGCAAATCCTAAACGTACATTGTACAATTCCCCTTTCCTGTGTGCCAATGCATCTTGCGTCAGCGATTGCGCACCATCGGCGAGGGGATTGGCGAGAGGGCTTCGTGTGGCGCAGGATTTGACCTAACGATTGCTCGCGTCAAGCGAGCCTCGAAGAGAGGTTCTTCTGTTGATTGGGTGGCGTTGGATGGCGGAATGCAGCGATTCCTGAAGGATGTTTCCGAAGGGGTTTGCCTCGCGGTCAAGCAGGATGTCACCCTCGTTGGCGTTTTCCAAAAGATGCATCACATAGGCCAGCATGATGTGGGCTGACAGGGTACCAAGCATCCTTCGGGTGGCATCAGGCATGTGACGTCTGTCAAGAATGAAGCCGATATCATCGTAGAATGCCGGTGTCCACAAGTGCTTCACCTGGGTCAAAAACTCCACCTCGTGCGCATTGAAGAGCTTGCGGTAAAACGCCGTATCGGAGAGCACACATCGACCCATGGCTCTGAAAAAGGGCTCCGAATCCAGCATGCGCGCACCTATCTCAATGTGTACATAGTAGGGGAGGCTTTCCCTGTCACCCTCTTTGAACGGGGCGCTCACCAGCTTGCTTGCAGGAAGCGCGTCGCGCAACTCAGAGGCAAGGCGCGTGCGAAGCACCCACATGGCAACGTCGTATTTGCTGGCAAAGTGGTAATAGAAGGTGTTGCGGTTTATTCCCAAACTCGAGATAAGATCGGCAATGCGCACCTGTGACAGTGAAGTTTCTCTGACTCTTGTCACGAATTCATCGGCTATACGCTGCCTCGTATCCCTCTTCGCAACCATAGTGCCTCATCTTTCTCGCGCGCGTTTTCCCGTCAAGGCTTCAGCGCTCAAGCATGCCCCAGGTATTGTATATGACCTCACGCAACTATTTAGGCAACTGAGATAGAGTGTCTTTAGGATTTGATGGTGCCCATAGAAGAAAACGGGTTGGTTTTCATACTTCCACAAATTTTGACTATCCATATTCAGACAAAACAGGATTACGTCCATTAAAGCTCCATGTTTTGCACTTCACAATGTCTTCATAAGCCGGGCGAAAGAGGCGTCCGGTTCGGCAAAAGGTATTTCCAAAGGAGGAAAACATGGCAAATACCGCGCGTCCCCTTGAGGGGGTAAAGGTCGTCGAGATGGCCACGTTCATCGCCATCCCTGCGGTCGGTCGTATTCTGGCCGACATGGGTGCCGAGGTCGTGAAAATCGAGTCTGCCAAGGGTGACAATCTGCGCTTCACTGCGCCAAACGAGGGTCGCCCCTCCGATCCGTATGAGGATACGAACTTCGACCTGGAGAACGCCAACAAGAAGGGTATCGTGTTAGACCTCCGCTCTGACAAGGGCAAGGAAGTTCTCTTCAAGATGCTCGATAGTGCCGATATCTTCTTGACCAACTGGCGCCCCGGCGCGCTTGCTCGCCAGGGTCTCACCTACGGGGATCTGAAGGAAAAATACCCCGCGCTGATCTATGGCAACATCACCGGCTTCGGCGAGAAGGGCCCCGACAAGGATCTTCCTGGTTTTGACTACACTGCCTTCTTTGCGCGCTCAGGCTGGTCGGGTTCGCTTTTCCAGAAGGGCACCTGCCCCACCAACCTGATTCCCGCCCTCGGCGATCACATGAGCGCTCTCGCCCTGGTTGGCGGAGTTATTGCCGCACTCTATCGTGCCAAAAGCACCGGCAAGGGCGATCACGTGCACGTGAGCCTCATGCATGCCGGCATGTGGATCCAGGCCTTCCAGATTCACGGCGCTCAGTACGGCACCGAGTTCAACGGCGTTACCTATCCGTTTGACCGCCGTGCGAATCCGCTGCCCTACCAGCCCGCCGTTAACACCAAAGATGACCGCTGGCTGCAGGTTATGGGTCCGAACTTCTCTATCTACTGGCCCAAGATCATGAAGGCCATCGGTCGTGAGGACATCCTTGATGACCCCGTGATGAGCGATCAGAAAAAGATTCAGGACACCGGTCGCGTGGGCGAGGCATACGATTTGGTGCAGGAAGGCTTCAAGCAAAAGACCTATGAGGAGTGGGTGCCGATTCTCACCGAACTTGATATCCCCTACGCCCTGTGCCAGACCTACCAGGAGATTCCCAACGACAAGCAGGCTTGGGCCACCGACTGCTTCTATGAGATGGACTATCCGCGCGGCAAAAAGGTTCTACTGCGCACCCCCATCGATTTCGAGGACACAGAGCTGCCTCCTTACGAGAAGGGTCCGCTTATCGGCGAAGACACCGAAGAGGTTTTGGCCTCCCTTGGCTACTCCCCGGATGAAATCAAAGCCATGGAGGCTGACGGCGTAGCCGTGCAGGGTGAGCGCAAATAGCTTGCAAGTAGCTCTACTCCTTGAGGCGCCGAACGGTCCTGTTTCTTGAGGCGTCCGTTCGCGCGCCCGACCTTTGTCGGATTCATATCTGTCATGATTCCAAAGGGGGAAACGAATGACTGAAGAAGTGAAGGAAGCCCCGGAAAAACTACCGGCTAAGAAGGTTCTTGCCAATATTGCCGCCAACGTATACAACAGCGCCATTGAGGCCAAGGCCCGCGGTGAAAAGGTGGGCTGGATTGCGTCCAACTTCCCGCAGGAGATTCCTGAGACCCTAGGCATCCACTGCGTGTACCCCGAAAGCCAGGCTGCGGCCATCTCGGCTAAGGGTGGAAGTCTCCCCATGCTTGAGCATACCGAGGGTGATCTGGGTTATTCCAACGACCTGTGCGCCTATGCGCGCATCAGCCTTGCGTATGCTGATTTGGGCAAATGCCCCAACGGAGAGCAGGAAATGCCCCTGCCTGACTTTGTGCTGTCCTGCAACAATATCTGCAACTGCATGATGAACTGGTATGAGAATCTTGGCAAGATG
>CAZLKG010000068.1:0-8803 GCA_964560045.1 uncultured Slackia sp. | reverse complement strand
GAATGTTTCCCATCACGGTGTCGTCAAACAGGGTCACATCTTGGAAGACCACGGCAAAGTCACGCAGCAACACCTCCGGCTCTACCGTGGACACATCCACACCACCTACCGTCACGCGACCGGATGAGGCATCCCACAGTCTTGCTGCCAGACGGGCGCAGGTGGACTTGCCCGATCCGGACGATCCCACCAAGGCGGTGACTTCGCCCTCCTTGGCCGTAAAACTCACGTGGCTGAGCACTTGCTCGGCCTCGCCGTAGGAAAACGACACGTCCTCGAACACCACATCATGCCCCAAGGGCGCGTAAGCGTCCGAACCGCCTGCCAAGGGTTCGTCGTAGAAACTTCTCATGCGTCCGCTTGCCGTTTTGGCAGCGAAGAGTTCGGCGATGAGCATCAGGCACTGATCGAAGGGTGCGTAAATACGCGATACCACGAGCAAAAAGCAGAACAGTGTCACAAAGTCGCAAGAACCTGCCGCCACCAAGGCTGCGCCCGCTAGGATCGTGGTAGCAAGACTCAGCCTGAGCACGATCTGGGCACCGTTTACGCATATACCCATCACAAGCTCGCTTTTGATGGTTTGACGCTCCGCCTCATCAATATCGGCCCGGATGCCGTCAAGGTAGCGCTCGGTCTGATTGGTTGCCCTCACCTCGCGCACACACTCAAGCGCCTCCTGTATGTCATCTGAGACGATAAGATTTTTCGCACGTGTAGCCTGCGACAATGGAGAGAGGATCCCGCGCGAAGCGAACAGGATTACCAAAGCCACCGGCGCACTCCACAGAGCCGCAAGTGCCAACCTCCAGTCGAAGATAAACAGGCTCACGGCAGCCACGCCTAACGTGACGTAGGCACCGTAGAGCTGGGGCAAAACGTGGCTGTAGGCATGCTCGATGGTCTTTACATCACCCATGATGGTCTCGGTGAGATCCGCCAGGTCGCGCCGTCCGAAAAACGAAAGCGGAAGTTTGCGCAGACGCTCAGCCAAACCGATGCGCTGACGACCACTCTCTTTATAAATCACGCCGTACTGATAGTAATAGGCAACATATTCGGTAAAAAACAGTACCACGATGAATACGACAAGCATCAAAAGCGTTGGCGGAAACGAGGTATCCATGAAGGATAAGCCCTGATCCTCGGCAAGGCCCACAAGCTCTGATCCCAAAGTCAGGTGATCCATGAAGGAAGCCATGACCAGAAACAATATTCCCGTTCCCGCGAAGGTCGCGATGTTCGAAACGGCAGTCCACGCAGCACCGACCTTGACGTTGCGCACCCCTGCGTCGGTCAGGCCGTATTTCTCCTTAATCGACATTGGCAGCCACCTCCCCGCTCTGACTCGTGATCTTCCAACTCACGGCCTGCTCGTAGTCGGCCCACATGCGAGCGTACAAGCCCCCCATCGCCAAAAGCTCATCGTGGGTTCCCTGCTCAACGACGCACCCCTTATCGAGCACCACTATCTTGTCAGCATTGCGTACCGTAGAGAGCCTGTGTGCGATCATAAGCACGGTGCGCCCCCGAGCAAGTTCGGTAAACGCAGCTTGAATCTTGGCCTCGTTTTCGGGATCGGCAAAGGCGGTTGCCTCATCGAGCACCACAACATCGGCCTGCTTGAGGATGGCGCGTGCCAGCATGAGACGCTGCACCTCACCACCGGAGAGATGGACTCCTGAGGCACCGTACACGGTATCGATCCCGTCGGGAAGTTTGGCCACAATGTCTTTGCACTGGGCTGCATGAAGCGCGCTCAAGACCTCCTCGCGAGAGGCATCGGGTCTCGCCGCGCGCACATTCTCAAAAATCGAGCATTTGAAGAGACGACTTGTCTGGAACACAAACGCTACGCGCTCCATCAGATGCTGCGGATCCATCTCGCGCACATCCACGCCGCCCACAAGCACCGACCCCTCATCCACATCCCAAAAGCGCGGCACCAGACTCGCCGCTGTAGTCTTACCGCCACCGGAAGGCCCCACAAGCGCTACCGTAGATCCTGCGGCTACCTCGAAGCTCACATGCGAGAGCGCCGGTTTTTCGGATCCCGCGTAGGAAAAGCTCACATCTTCAAAGACTACCGAATTGCTTTTTGATTCCTTAGCTTCAGAAGGCGCAGCAACGATGGGGGCCGACAAGACTTCGTTTACGCGCGACACGGCATCGGTGGCGGATTGGGCTGCCTCAGACATGAACATCACGCGTGTCATGGCTGTGGGGACAACAGCTGAGAATATGGCGTAGAAGGCAAAGTTCGCCGAAAACGTGGCGAAATCGCTCTCCCCGGGCGCAAGCAGAATGGCAACGGGTGCCAGAAACAGAACCACGCCGTTGAGAAAGGTGAGAGAAAGCGATTGAGGCACCTGACACAGCTTGACGGCGTAGTCCTGAGCAAGGCGTGTATGCTCTTCAATTGCGTCATGAAACGCCTTGAATGAATACACCGTCTGCTGAAAGACCTTCACTACGGGAATGCCGCGTACATACTCGGTGCCGCTCTTGTTCATCTTCACAAGCGATTCCATGTATTTGGTCATGAAATCCATGCCGCGACCGCCCATCATGTAAAGCAGGCACAGAAGCGACAGGATAGCCGGCACCAGACATGCCAGACCAAGCCTCCAGTCAAATACGAAGAAGATGACAAGCATGCCAACAACCATAGCAACCGAGCCTGCCGTATCGGGCAGCTTGTGGGCCATAAGACCCTCGGTCTCGCCCGCGCAGCCGTCCACCACCCGGCGCAGCGCCCCGCTCGCGTGGGCGTCGAAATAGCCAAGCGATGTGCGCATCAGATGTTCGGTGGTACGCTTGCGCATGTTTGATGCGCAGCGAAACGCCCCCAGGTGCGTACACATGAGTCCTGAGAAATACAGAACGATGGATAGCATGGCCAGACCGAATGCCCACCATCCATACACCGCGATGTCCGTGGCCGCACTCCACTCGGGCGCTACGACGATCAGATCGCGAGCCACAAACCATATGCAAATATACGGCCCGAAGCTCACAAGCATTGATGCCGCCGAAAGGGCGCAGCCCACGTAGATGAGCGCCTTGCGCGGCCCGGCAAAATCGAGCAGCTGCAAAATCGCCCCCCGCTCTTTGCCTCCGGACTCGCTGGCAGACGCTGCAACAGCCGGGGAGGCGGATGCGTGTTCCATGCAAACCTCCTGTCATCAAATCCAACTCGGGTGTCTCACAAAGCCCCGCAAATCGCCGCACCTCCCCCGAATTGGAGAAGGTAGTCGTCGATGTGAAGACATCCTCAAAGGCGCTCCATGCGAATACCTTCAGGCACCCTTATTTGTTAGCTTCCTTTAACTTATCATTAAAGCTACCGCCGCGCCATCCTCAATTTTGCGCCGATCACGTATGTTCACGCAAAAAGGCCTCACTTCGCTCGCGCAAGACCTCAAGAGCCGCCCGCTCCTTGGCGCTCAGCGCCTTCGCGGAAAATTCGGCGTGATTCTCAGGTTCGCATGGGCATCGCACGCAGTACCAAGTCCGTCCTGCATCTTCATCATGCGCTTGGCTGCGGCAACAGCATCGCCTTTTAGAAATTCTTTGAACTTCTCAGCTGCGTAGCGCACGCATTTAGCGTCCTTGCACACCCTGCAGAAGAATGAGACAACCCGAGCAAACTAGTCGGAAGCGGATTGATTCTCGCTGTCATCGTCCGCCTGGTCATTTTCGCTGTCGTCCGCAATCTGGGCAACCATGGAATCGGCTGCGGAAAGGTGGTCGATTCCGCTTTGATACCGCTCCTGAATCTCGGCTAGCGCTTCTGCATCTATGGCGACCAATCCATCGGAGGCATCATCACTGCCATCGGAGGAATTCATCACGGAGGCGTAGAGTTCTACGTAATCTTCCAGCGCCGCGCTCAGCTCGGCCACGCCAGCCTGGTACTCTTCATGCACCTCAAGCAGATCATCGGGAGCGGTGAGGGACGATATCTTGGCAAGGGTTTCTGAGGCGTTCGCCGCTGCAATGCGCATTGCAGCCAGATCACCCTGGCTTGCCGCCTCGCTGAACGAGGCTAACTCATCAGCCGCCTCATTGCTGATGCGGTTCACGCTAGACATGTATTCTCGGTTGAGCGATGCGGCGCTCTCCTGATCCTGATCTGTCGAGGAGCACGAAACCAAAAGCGCTGCTGAGAGGCATACGATGCATGCCAGGGCCACGATTTTAGAAACGATGCTATACATTCGCATAAAGCTCCCTCTCTTACAGCGCACACAGCGCAGACACGTTGCCCCTTTTCGCAGGAAGCGCGGTTGGGGGCGATAAGATGCACTGGATAGTCCTTTGTTGCGCACCTGCCTTCGCACTATAGCAAAATGCAGAGCGCTGCCAAGCACGTGGATGCACGATTCCACACCGCAGCTGCCTGTACGTCACACAACGCAGCCACACTCGGCCATATGCTACACCCCACCGCGTACGGTCCGGTATATACGACAGGCACAGTCCGGTACATACGACCACATACAACCCATACGACAGGACAAAGTCTAATTTCTCAGCCGCCCGATGAGATCGACTACATTTTGGGCATCTTTGTCGGAGTAGCACATCACGAGAATGGTGTCATCACCAGCAAGCGTACCTGCGACGCCCTTGAGTTGCGCCGCATCAAGCGCCACTGCAACGCCACTCGCTATACCCGAAGGCGTGCGCACCACCAAGAAATTATTCACTGCCTCCACACCCTCAACCAACTCGCCCACCATACGCTGCAGATGTAGATCCTCGGGCAGCACGTAGTAGCCATCGCGCGACTTGGCAAGCCCCATGCCCGCGATATCGCGCGATACCGTAGCCTGGGTACAGTCATAGCCCTCTTCACGCAGACGGTCAACCAGATCGCGCTGGGTCTTCACCTCGCCTCGGCGGATTATGTCCTTGATAACGTCATGGCGCACGCCGCGTTTCGTCATCGCGATTCCCCTCGCATAGCCCATGAAAAACACCGGCGCAGGTGCGCCGCGCCGTGTCCTCAACTGTCGTCAGAATACACATAGATGTATGAATCATCAATTATATCCGCAAATAAACGCATGATCGGCGCGTTTACGCAAACCGTATTCATATCCCCTAAAGCGCTGAAAGCAACGCACCAACAAAATCGTTCTATTTCCAGCTACCTAAAAACTAGAGACCCGTAAAACAACACTGTAGCTGTACAATCTAGGGACTTGTTCCCAAAAGTGCACGATAGGTGTGGGCAAGACCGTATATTACTTGGACGGTAGGAAAGGAAAAGAGCCAAACATTGGACGAACGCGTTAAGAATGGAACCAGCTCGGTACAGAATACGATACACCAAACGGCCGTTGGTATTTTTATTTTCGTGCTCGTAGGGCTTTACACTATTAAAGAGTCCGGCGACATTGTCTTTTTCAAAGATGCTTATGCTGACCTCATAATAAGCCTCGTGACAAGTGGTCTTGTGTTTTGCGTAATTTTAGAACTGACAAAATGGGTATATGAAAAATGGTGGATCCACAAACACTCGGATCTTTATTTGGCAGGCGATTGGCTTCACATCCATGGCAAGAATAGCGATCTTGGCTATTTACGTATAGGCGTAGTGCGGATCAAGCAGAATTATTACGACCTTGAAGTCCATGCTGAAAATTATTCTCCTAAATATGGGGAAGATGGCATTTTTCGACCAAGGAATCGACAATACACTCGATGGAAATACTTAATCAGCGAAATTAATGACTCAGGCGACATTATTGGAGTTTATCGCGCATCAAGAAAATACACCGAATGGCGTACAAATGAGGGAATACATCAGCTTAGCATTATCGAATTTGATGACGACCTAAAGTACCCAACCGTGATCGCAGGTGAATACGCAGATGTGCATCCCTCCGATTCGGAAGGCTATCTGAGGCTTTATAGGGTTTCTATAGGTTCAGATAGAAAGAAGCTGTTGCCTAACCTTGACGAAAACGAATACCCAGAAGTATGGAAGACGGAAGTCTTAGCCATTATGGAAGCGGCGAAAACCGCATCACAACAGGAGCCTAATGGTGGTGATACCAAATGAAAGAGTTCATTCAACAAATTGCCCGAAAAGGTGGGTCATTAATTTTATCTGCCGACGAAGACAGGATGGACACCTCAGAAAAAACCGACGCAAGGAATGTAGTTACGTATTATGACGAAGCAGTACAAGCGCTCGTTTTCGAAGCGTTTGCGGACGAGATTGCAGATATTACCCTATTAGGTGAAGAGGCTGGTTTAGGAGCAACACCCTCTAAGGGAGCTTTTGTCGTGGTTGATCCAATTGATGGAACTTCAAACTTCGTTAAGAATATTAAACGAAGCGCAGTTTCTGTAGCCTACGGAACGGACGGGATCATAACGCATGGATGTGTTTATGACCCGTATCTCGATGAAATGTTTTATGCCGAGCTTAACAATGGCGCTTATCTCAATGGAGTAAGAATTGAACGCAATAATGAATTAGACCTAGCCTCTAGCTTGGTCTGCTTTGGTACATGTCCATATGATGTTGAAATGTCGAAGGAAGTTTTCGCATTGGCCGAACGTATCTTTAGATCTTCTTTGGATCTTCGTAGGACTGGCTGTGCATCTTTAGAAATGTGTTACGTGGCAGCAAACAGATACGATCTCTTCTTTGAATCGATACTGTACCCATGGGACTATGCAGCTTCGGATTTGATTGTAAGGGAAGCCGGAGGACGTGCTATCTCCTTCAATGAAGAGCCCGTAAGCCTTCAAAAGCGAAGCTCAGTCGTCATGGGAAGCTCAAAGGCAGTAGCTGACTTTTTATCCATCATCAGAGACATGAACCTCGGTAAGACAGTATGACCCAAGCTAACGATAGCGGGCGGTAAAAGAACCCCAACCGATGTTGCGGCTGAAAATTCTCCTTAAAATGGAGATGCAATCATCCGTAAAGCGCGAAAACGCTACCCGCAATGCCCCCCATTTTCAAATCACTGCGATACCATGACTCCAAAATGGCGATCGCGGAAGGGACTACATGGCTACCACTGAGATGCAACCTGCCCGCAAACAAAACAAGACCGCAATCCGCACCATCCTTGAAGAGGGATGCGTCCAGACAAAACGGCTAGGAATAGAACTTGAGCACATTCTGGTGGACAACACAGGAGATCCCCTCTCCTACAGTCAGCCCAACGGCGTGCGCGACGTCTTAGAGGCGCTCGGCGCGCGCTATCCTCAAAAGACCGTGCATGATGGCGACCTTTTAGGGGTCGCCAGACCGGGCATGGCCGTGACCATTGAGCCTGCGGCCCAACTGGAGCTTTCTGCCGGACCCTTTGTCTGTATCGATGAGGCGCGCCGTGTCTTCGAAGGATTCGCCTCCGATGTGTCCGAGGCGCTTCACCCCGTAGACGGTCGTGCGCTGACCATCGGATACGATCCGGTGAACCGCGCCGCAGACAAGGAACTCATCCCCAAGGCGCGCTACGAGTACATGAACGAATACCTCTCATCCATCTCGCCCTGGGGTCCTCGCATGATGCGAGGAAGCGCCTCCACGCAGATATCAATAGACTACTCCGATGAGGCCGACTGCGTGCTCAAGGCTCGCATCGCTTCGCTGCTTGCGCCCCTATTCGCCCTGATGTGCGACAACTCCCCCATCTTTGAAGGTGCCCATCGCCCGCACCCGCTGATGCGCACCGAGATCTGGCGCCACTGCGACCCCGACCGCTGCAACACCATCCCCGGGCTTTTCGATGCGGGATTTGGGTTTGACGCCTACGCCGACTACATCTTGGACGTACCGGCCATCGTCGCGCCTGACGGCGAAGGAGAAATTCGCTATGATACGCGCACGTTCGGTGAGATCTATGCAGAGGTGCCCATGACGCGCTCCGATGCGGAGCATGCACTTTCCATGGTGTTTCCCGACGTGCGCCTAAAATCCTACGTGGAAATCCGCCCGGCAGACTCCATGCCCGTGACCTTTGTCCTGGCATATGCAACGCTGATCAAGGGGCTGTTTTACTGCGAAGACTCTCTTTGCGCTCTGGCCGAATCCTACAGGGGTTTGCGAACAGAGGACGTGGAGGATGCCAAGAGCGCCCTGATGCAACACGGATACCATGCGTGTGTATACGAACGAGACGCCGCCCTGCTGTGCGATGAGTTATTGGAGTTGGCTTCAGGGGGTCTGCTGAAAATAGCGCCGCATGAGCGGGGCTACCTCAAGCCACTGGCAGACCTTGTTGCCCAGCGCGTAACGCTGGCCGACTTGGCGCTGAACTAACACCTCACGTCCACGCCATGAGCGAACTCGAGAGTCAAGTCATTTCTCATTGCCCGCAAGATGAAATGCGTTAGAATGACGCCGTTTGAAAGCGGGGTTCAAAACGCAGAAGTCCCCTGACTACACCAACAAAGCCGCGTCGGAGAAAGGACAGCTTCATGGAAACGCTGGAAACTATCAAAGACATCCTGCACGAAAACTTAGACATTGATCCCGAGTCCGTAACCCTTGATGCCACCTTCGAGGATTTGGGCATCGACTCCCTTGACATGGTGGAGCTCATCTCAGAGGTGGAGGAACGCTGCGAAGTGGAATTTGGTGAGCCTGAAGATCTGGAAACCGTGGGTGATTTGATCGACTACATTGACGATCTGCAATAGTACGTTCGCATACAGCCTTGGAGCGCCCGCTGATGCGGGCGCTCTTGCTTTGGGAAGGGATCTATGGACGCCAAACTCTTCGCACTCGAACAGCACAAAAGATGGTGCGGCAAAATAGAGATTACCAGCC
>CAZLKG010000067.1:0-8815 GCA_964560045.1 uncultured Slackia sp. | reverse complement strand
GAAGTACGTGAACAGCGACATCTGCTTCCCGTCCATCTTGGTTACGGGTCAAATCATGGAGGCTGTGACCAGTGGGCGCTACGACACCGGCAAGCTGGCAGTCATCATCACGCAAACCGGTGGTGGGTGCCGTGCGACCAACTACATCTCGCTCATCCGTAAGGCGCTCAAATCCGCAGGGCTGGGACACATCCCGGTCATCGCGCTGTCGTTCAAAGACCTTGGTGAGTATAACCCCGGATTCAAGGTGACAGGCCCCATGCTCTATCAGGCCATCTATGCCATTCTCTACGGCGATCTTTTGATGATGGCCCTGTACCGCACGCGTCCTTATGAGGCTGAGCCGGGTGCCGCTAAAGCGCTGTTTGACCACTGGATGGTCGTGTGCAAGACTCAATTGAGCCGCGGCGTGAAGCGTTCGGAGTGGAAAAAGACCGTGCGTCAGATAGTGGACGATTTCGACACGCTACCGCTGGTAGGCGAGGGTACCAAGCCGCGTGTGGGTGTGGTGGGCGAGATCCTAGTGAAGTTTCATCCCACCGCGAACAACCAGATCGTTGAGGTAATAGAGCGGGAGGGTTGTGAGGCCGTAGTTCCCGGGCTCACTGAGTTTTTCTTATTCGGCATTGCGGGTTCAATCTTTCAGAAAGACCCTCTGGGTCGCTCGGCAAAAAGTGCAGTGGGGGGACGTGTAGCGCTTGCCGTGCTCGACAGGATTCGAAAACCCCTCAACGACGCGCTGCGCGATTCGGTGCGTTTTGAGCCACCCGCGAATATCTATGAGCTAGCTGAATATGCAAGCGAGATTCTGTCGCTGTGCAATTCAATGGGCGAGGGCTGGCTGCTTACGGCTGAGATGGTCGAGCTCATCCGCACAGGCGCGCCTAACGTGGTGTGTACGCAACCCTTCGCTTGTCTGCCCAACCATGTGGTGGGCAAGGGCGTCATCAAGGAGCTGCGCCGCCGCTACCCTGAAAGCAACATTGTCGCTGTGGACTACGACCCCGGTGCATCCGAGGTTAACCAGCTCAACCGCATCAAGCTCATGATCTCGGTTGCCAAGGCCAATCTGGAGGCCAAGGAGGGTCAGGCGCGTCAGATGCGCGATATGGCACGCGAGGCAGAGGCTATTTTGCGCCAGTCAGATGATGCAGACTCCTGCGAGTGTGGCGGATGCGGTGTCCTTGAAGAGATGGTGGGTAATTTGGAAATCGAGGATCACGAGATGTCTAAGAGCGGTGGAGAGGTGCGTGAACCCTCAGGCACGTAGATTCTTTTCGATGTCGCAATGAATCCCGACAGCTGTCAGGATTCATTGCGGTGGTATGAGTAGACGGCGTGCCAACTAATAATGACACGCCGTCTACTCGATTGGCTAACATGCTTCCGGTTCAAGGCGATATCCTATGCCCCAAACCGTTTGAACGATTCGTGGATCTGAGGGGTCATCCTCAATTTTGCTGCGTAACTTTTTAATGAACACGGTGATACTTGACGTCTCACCGACGAACTCTTTACCCCAGGCTATTTCTATAAGTTGATCTTTCGACAGAACAACGCCAGGGTTTTCGGCAAGGGCATTAAATATTCTGAACTCCTTGGGCGTGAGCTTGACCGGTATCCCGTCTTTGGTAACGCGGTATTGCTTTCGATCGATGAAGAACCTCCCGATACTGATTGTATCGGCTTTAGGGGAGGTGTCAGCGGTTCGCATTCGGATGCGCCTTAGATGTGCCTCTACGTGCATCATCAGCTCGCGCGGTTCGAAGGGCTTGACCATGTAGTCATCCCCACCGGCCTGAAATCCTATTCCCTTGTCCACGATATCGCCCTTGGCCGAGAGGAAAATGATGGGTGCGGTGATGCCACGCGAGCGTATCTCCCGGCACGCCGAGAACCCATCGAGCCGAGGCATCATTACATCCATGATGATGAGGTCGATATGCTCCTGCTCCACCGCTGCAAGGGCTTCGATCCCGTCCTCTGCATAGGAAAAATCGTATCCGGCATCGTAGATCATGTCGGATACGAGCCGCTTGATGCTCGATTCGTCATCAACAAGCAGAATTCTCATCGTCCTCCTCCTCGTTGACAGGGACATAGGGCAACTTCACTGTGAACGTGCTTCCGTGCTTGCGCTCTGACATTGCGGTAACCCGTCCGTTATGCAGCTCCGTGAGTTCCTTGACCACCGCAAGACCCAAGCCCGTGCCGCGATAACGTCTGTTTGGCGATTGGCTTGCTTGTCTATACAGGTCGAAGATTTCGGGCAAATCCTCTTTGGCGATACCCATGCCGTCATCGGTCACCTCTATTGTTATGACTCCTGCGGTCGCCATCTTCGCTGTTTGACCTGACATGCCGGTCAACGACTTGTATTTCGCTTGTCTCTTGTCAATAGCCGGTTCTTTATCGGTAGATACTCGATTCGGTGGTGTTTCGTAGGCAGTTACCTCATCAAGTGATGGGGGAAGGCTGTGGCTTGGATTTATCGGTTCGATGCGTTCATCGGGATCAAAGCTCACCCTCACGTCCACTTTACCGCCTCTATGGGTGTACTTGATAGCGTTATCGGTCAGATTTTCTACGATTCTGCGCAGTTTTTCCCAGTCGGCCATAGACACTGGCACATCGGGATCAGCTTTGGCGGTAAGCGTTATGTCCTTGTTTGCGGCGATTGGTTCGAGCGATTTGTGAATAAAGCCCACAAGGTCAACAAAATCAACCGGTTCGGATAAAAGTTCGTTTTTATTGGCTTCGGCCTTGGAGATGGTAAGGATGTTGTTCACCAAGTTGAGTAGAAGCATTGCGTTAGCTTCTATCTCTATGATGGACGAACGAGTCTTCATATCAAGTGTTTTGTTCTCTTGGAGAATGCGTCCGAATGCGAGGATTGACGTGAGCGGTGTGCGCAATTCGTGACTTACGATGGCAAAGAACTCGTTTTTATAAGCCGACTCTTCATTGAGTCTGTCGAGGGCTATTTCTAGTTCTTGTTTTTGGCGGGAAAGGAGCTCATTGAGTTCTTTAAGATTATCGGTCTGTTTTTCCACCTCGCTTTCGAGGTCGGTATAAAGGCGGTTGAGCTGACCTACCATTCTTTCAAAGTCGTGGATGAACTCCGTAAGCTCATCGGATCGTTTGAATCTTTTTGTTGGGGGGTTATCCATGCTACTAAAATCGCCCTGTTCAATTCGTTTAGCGATTTTACTCAAGTGGTCTACGGGACGAAGAATCAGGCGGTTGACAGCTATGTAGATACTCACACATGCGAGAATGAGCACGACGAACATCATGAATGCTTGCTGGATGACCGATACGCTGATTCCCGAGTTATAGATGTCCATGGGTTCTATGATCGACATAGCTCCGCCTATGTCGCCCACCTGCATACCCTCTTTTTCATAGTCGTATTGGTCGAGTTCCCCTGCGGGTTCGCCATGACATTCCAGACAGGTTTCGGTTATGTAGAGAGGTTCTACGTAGCGAAAGACGCTCTCGCCCGTCTCCGGGTCTGAAGATACGCTCCAGTATGATTCAAGGTCGCTGTCGTTATCGAATGCGGCAAAGGCTTCTCGTTCGAACTCATCGGGCGCATTGGCGTTTTGCCGAGGTGTCTCACTAGTGAAGCGGATGGTATAGTCGGTATTTGCAGTAAACAGGGTACTCACCGATTTAGCAGCCACTACGCATACGAGAGTTTTAGTGCGGAAGGTACCGTCCTCATTGCGGTTGATGACATCCTGGTTGAGATCGATGAAGTCCCATACGGCGCGCATCTGGTCTGCCAACACCTCGGCCTTTTCGAGCGCTTCGCGTTCTGCCTGTTGGCGCTGGAGGCATATGGTGAGAACGGCATCGGCCACCATAAGGATTGCCACCAGAACGCCGATAATGACGGCCATCTTGAACCGAAGGCCGTGAAGGCCTCGTTTTTTTCTGCGTCTTGGCTCACTTTCCTCAAGAGACGGCATTTCGTTCCCCCAAAGCACGTCATGCTCTTCTCCGCCGTATGCATATTCGCAGCCGAAGCCCAATTATCGCGCAGCAGAGCTCAGAGCGCGATGTCGTTGGCTCATGGTAATACTTTTTTCTGAATTGGAATAATTTGTTCACGAAAAGATCTGTCGATGAAAATTGCATTGTATGTAAACAATGGGGAAAATTTGCGATCAAGGGGGATTCGATGCATGACTGCATCACATGTCGGCGCGTTTTTCAGCATCTATCACTGGGCACTTTCTGTGAGTTAGGGTTCATGCCAGGAAGGGCATGTGAACGTCTTTGATCATGAGGTAGCTTAGTCCGATGCAGCCGCAATCGGTGCGAGTGGTGCGCTTTTGGTTGTTTCCTCCGGAAGGCAAGACAGAAGGGGGAAACGCCATGAAGCATTCTTCAGAAAAGAGAACGCCGTCATTGTCTCGCAGAACGTTCGTAGGTGGTGCTGTGGCAGTCGCAGGCGCGGCAGCAGCAGGCGGGCTTGTAGGTTGTTCACCACAGGAAGGCAGCGATGCCGAGGGTGATGGAGTAGCCGAAGATCCATATGCGGATGCACAAATCTTCTATACCACCTGTCCGCCGGAGTGTCAGCACCATAATCTAAAGGGTTATGTGATCGACGGCAAGCTCGTTAAAGTCGAATCGTCTGACAAAAACGATTGTGCCGCATGCGCGCGTGGCATTGCACGCTCGTATATGGTTAACGACCCCAATCGTCTGAGCATGCCCATGAGACGTTCGGGCGATAAAGGCTCCGGAGAATTCGAAGAAATCAGCTGGGAGGAAGCCTTTGATCTCATTGAGGAGAAATTTCTTGATGCGATTGATACTGACGGTGTGCATTCCATCTGCTATGTAACCGGATCGGGAAACTTCGGATCCATGCATGGACCCGTCGCCAACGCCTTTTTTGCCTCTTTGGGAGGAGCTAGTACCACAGAGGGGTCTTTATGTTGCGCTGGCACCACTGCTGCCCAGATCCCCATCTACGGGCAGCGTTTTCTTGACACGCGCAACCAGATAGAGAAGAGCGATTACGTTATCATCTGGGGAAATAATCCCTCTATATCCAAGCAGGGCTATTTCCAGCGCTTTGAGAACGTTGTCGAAAACGGCGGTAAGGTCGTCGTTATCGACCCCATCTTTACCGAATCGGCCTCCAAGGCTTCGCAATGGATTGCCCCGTGGCCTGGTACTGATGCAGCTATGGCTCTCGCAATGCTTAAGGTGATCGTTGACGAAGAACTCTATGACGAGGAATACGCAATCGCTCATACCTGCGCGCCATGTCTGGTCGATAAGGCGACGGGCGAACCTGTGCTGCAAGATGCCGACGATCCTGTATCGTTTGTAGTGTTCGATTCTCTAACCGGCCAGATCCTACCGCACGATCAAGAGGGAATTGAGGCGGCGCTGACCCTTGAAGGAACGGTTGTCGCCGATGACTACAATACGGAGTTTGAACTTATTTATGCCGAGGCCGAGCCTTGGACCCTTGAGGCCGCTGCAGAAGAATGCGGAGTCTCAGCCGATGTGATAGGCACGCTTGCTCGTGAGTATGCGCAGGCGGACAAGGCCATGATCATCCAAAATATGGGCGGATTCATGCGGACTGAAAACGGTACGTATGCTGTTGCGACTCAACTGTACCTTGCTGCCTTGTGCGGTCATGTGGGACACGAAGGGGACGGTGTGAGCGATGCCGGAGGTATGAACGAGGTTCTGACCGACAACCCCATCGACGTTCCCGAAGTCGAGGATCCGGCACCATCTATCCCGCGCTTCAAGTTTGGTGAAGCTATCCTCAATGAGGATCCACTGAAGGTGAATGTGCTGTGGTCCATGACAGGTAACCCGATGACGCAGTGGCCCAATACCAACATGGTACGCCAGGCGCTGGAGAAGATCCCGTTTGTTGTCGTTGCCGACCAGTATCTCACCTCCACAGGACTCTATGCCGATCTAATTCTTCCCATTGCCGGTCAGTTTGAACACGAAGATGTTCTTGCTAATCATCGCAGCCATTGGATTCAGCTTTGCGAAAAGGCTGTTGATGGCCCTGGCGAGGTGAAGAGCGACTTTGAGATCTTCGCCGAACTGGCAGATCGCTTTGGTTTTGGAGATGCCTTCAGCAGGCCGATGGAGGAAATGATTCAGAAGGTGATTGAGCCCGCCGGCATCACCTACGATCAACTTGTCCAGGACAAGGCGATCGACGTGGTGGGGCAAGACTATATCCCGTACGAAGGCGGCATTTTCCTTACCGATTCTCAGAAAGCCGAGTTTTGGGTTGCGAGTTGGAAAGAGGAGGGCTTCAACCCCATCGCCAGCTATGCGCGAGCCGAGGAAGATGCCCGAAATGACAACGAGCTTGCCTCCAAATACCCGCTTTTCAGCGTTCAACGTAAGACGTACCGAAGTGTTCATTCCACATTCAATAATCTGGAATGGATGGATGAAGTGTGTGATACGCAGCCTGTCATTCTTATGAACTCCGAGGATGCTGATGCGCGCGGCATTGCCGACGGCGATGCGGTGGTGGTGTATAACGACCGCGGCGAACATCATGGGATCGCCGAGGTGGGAAGCCGGATCAAGCAAGGTGTCGTGGGCTTACAAAATGGCTGGTGGGAGCAGCAAGGAGGATCGAGTAGTTATGTGACGAACGACAAGTGGAAGACCTTGGGGGGAACTCACTGTTGCAACCAGACCCTTGTTGAAGTAATGAAGGAGGCATAGCATCATGGCGCTCGGTTTTTGGATCAACAATAAAAATTGCTACGGTTGCAAGACGTGCTCCATCGCCTGCAAGAGCGAAAAACAGCTCAACTTGGGCGTTTTGCAGCGCCGTGTGGTGAGCATTCGCCAGGATGATCCGCTTGCCGTTTCTTTTATCTCCATGTCATGCAATCATTGCGAGGATCCGGCCTGCGTATCCAATTGTCCGGTCGGAGCCTACACTAAGCTGGAGAGCGGCATAGTGCAGCAGGATCATGACCTATGTATCGGTTGCAAGATGTGTATAGAGGCATGCCCCTATAACGCTCCGTGCTATGATGAAGAAACGAGTCGTACGTTCAAATGCGATATGTGCATTGATCGTCAGGAGCAGGGTCTGCTGCCCGCATGCGTGGATGCCTGCCCTGGCGCGAATCTTGCGATTGGTGAGATGGAAGATTTGCAGAACACCTATCAGGCCGATATTGTCTCTGATGAGAATTCCGGAACAAATCCCAATTTTGTCATTACCGCAGACCCTCTGCTTACGGCGGAGCCCGATGACACTGCCATGGAAGAACTTGACGTTCCGGTCGAGCTTAATCAGGAGGCAATTGAGGCTGCGGGTGTTACTTCCAATGAGGAGTAGAGGGCTTCAGGGGATGTAGCACGACTTTGGTTGTGGGGTTTATCCCATGACTACACCTTCCTTTTTCGGATGCCTTGATCCTGCAGGCCATTCCTCAAATCTGCATGTCTGAGAAAAGAATACGGGTCGTCGGTGGGCGGTTCATTTGTCGAACAAGTCGCTGTACGACCCGGTGCGGATCAGCATCAGGATCAGCACATCGTCCTCAACGCGGTAAATAAGCAGCCGGCCCGGGAGGATGTGACATTCCCGGCGAAGAAAGCGGCAGCTTTGCTGACGGAGTCGATCCTGCGAAACTGCGACGCGCGCGTTTTGCTGCGTTCAAGCGTTGACGCGGCTCCACCCTTTCGCTATCCTGTCGCACCGTCCCTAGACGATTTCGATGTTTGCTGAGAGTGTAACGAAAGGCATTGCGTGAAAGACGCCTTCCGCATATCTTCGGAGCCTGCCGCATTCGGCGGATTCTCGTATGCCGTTCTTTTCTTGGCGTGCAACTCGGAAGCCTTTCAGCTCAGCGTTTCCTCTTCGTATTCCTATCGATACCTCTAGCACGCGGCCAAAGCGGTCGGGTGGTTGCTGCGTGTGCATGCTGCATCCATGTCGCCGCTGAGGTCGCGTGCGCCTTTTTGCATCGCTTTTCACTCGATACTCGATAGGAATTCTCATGATCATCAAAATATTTATGGTGGCAGTATTCGCCACCGTAGCCGTAAGCATCGGAGCACTATGTCGCAGGCATGCTGCCAACGTGGACGGCTTCATTTTGGCAGGGCGCAACGTAGGTCCATGGCTTTCCGCGTTTGCGTTTGGTACCTCGTACTTCAGCGCCGTGATCTTTGTGGGTTATGCAGGTCAATTTGGCTGGAAATACGGCCTTGCGGCTACCTGGGTCGGTATAGGCAATGCCGTTTTAGGCAGCCTTTTGGCCTGGTGGGTGCTGGGTCCGCGCACGCGCGAGATGACGCAGCGTCTGCGCGCAGCTACCATGCCGGAGTTTTTCGGCAAACGTTACGCAAGCCGGGCGCTGCGCGTGGTGTCTGCGGCCATAATCTTCGTGTTTCTCATCCCCTACACCGCTAGCGTCTACAACGGACTGTCGCGTTTGTTCGGTATGGCATTCGGGCTGCCCTACGAGACGTGCGTCATCGGTATGGCGGTTGTGACCTGCATATACGTTGTGCTTGGCGGATACATGGCCACCGCAGTGAACGATTTCGTGCAGGGTATCGTTATGCTGGTGGGCATTGTGGCCGTGATAGTTGCAGTGCTCGCAGGCAACGGCGGGTTCAGTCAGGCCGTGATCGACCTGTCTCAGGTTCAGGCCGAAGGGACTGAGCTGCAGGGCGCGTTTGTGAGTATGTTTGGCCCCGATCTTTTGAATCTTTTGGGGGTTATTGTGCTCACCAGTTTGGGTACCTGGGGACTCCCGCAGATGATCCAGAAGTTCTA
>CAZLKG010000066.1:0-8850 GCA_964560045.1 uncultured Slackia sp. | reverse complement strand
GCGTTATTGGGGAAAAAATCCTTGAGCTCCGCCGCAAGCTGCGCGGCAAGCGTCTTGTTGGGAGCCATGACCGAGGTGGGCTTTTGTACGGCCTCAACGGTCTTCGCCATCGTGAAGGTTTTGCCTGAACCTGTGACTCCCAAAAGCGTCTGGTAGCGCAGTCCACGATTGATGCCATCCGCCAGCGCCTCGATTGCCTGGGGCTGATCGCCGCTCGGTTCATAAGGACTCACCACTGCGAATGGCGTAGAGGCAAGACGCGCCTCGGGGAGTTTTCCTTCCATCGCTGCGCCCTCTATGTTTTTCAGATGAGACGACACGTATCCAAACACCTCCCAAAGCATTACTGCGCGCCTTTATACCGCCGTCTGTCTCATATGTCGCCTTGCCGTCCTCATCCATGGACGAAAACCATACCGTCGAACGGAAAGAACCTATACACACAAGGTTTTAGGCGAGGTTTTAGGCGCGACGATCTCCAATGAAATGCATAAAAATGCCCACAAATCGAATATTCCTCGTCATACATTGATTGCTATGAATATTTATTCGATAATGTGCGGGTCTTGGCTAAGCAAGGCTCTGGGATGACCAAGGGAAACCCCCAGAGCAACCAAAAAGAAACCTCCCGAGACGGCCAAGGGACAAAGCCCAAGAGGCGGATGCAAAAATGGAAACTAAAGGAAGGGATGAACCATGCAAAACGTAAAGGCCCAGTCAAAGCACATACCCCTATTCCTCCTACCTCTGATCGCAGCGCTCTTCCTATGCGCCGCAATCGCTCTGGGAGGATGTTCTTCTTCTACCGGGGGATCCTCCGATACCGCCACATCCGAAGATGGCGACTACACACTCGTGGAAGAGGGCAAGCTCACCGTTGCTGCCTCGTTGGATTTCCCGCCGTTTGAGAACCTAGTTGACGGCGAACCGGAAGGTTTCGAGGTCGATCTCATGATCGCCATTGCAGACAAGCTCGGCCTTGAGATCAACTACCTGCCCACCATGCAGTTTGACACCATCATCCCCGCCATTGCCGCAGGCGGCACCGCCGACGTAGGGGTATCCGGCTTCACCATCACTCCTGAGCGCGAGCAGGAGGTGGACTTTTCCACCCCGATCTGTGACACCAACCAGTGCATCGTAGTGCTCGAAGGATCCGACATCACCAGCTCAGAGGATTTGGCCGGAGTGCGCGTGGGTGCAGAATCCGGAACCACCGGATATGACTGGGCTGTTGAAAACCTGACTGATGCCCAAGAAGTCGTAACCTTCAACGAGTACACTGCTGTGTTCGCCGCGCTCCAGTCCGACCAGGTGCAGGCCGTCGTCTTAGACAAACCTGTGGCCGATTATTACATCAACGCCGCCTACAGCGACTGCCAGGTGGTTGAGGAAATTCCCACCGGCGAGCAGTATGGGATTGCCGTGAACAAGGATAATCCCAACCTCACCGCCGCCATCAACCAGGCAATCGCTGACCTGCAAGCAGACGGCACCTTCGCCGAGATTGAACTGAAATGGTTCGGCACCACCTCTTCGTCTGAATAGGTAAAAGCCTCAACAAAGGGACACCGCAAAGCGTCGCCATACGCAGTGCGGTGTCCCCGTTTCCAACTGCCTTCCTGGGGTTGATTCACCTAGCAAGTCCGGGTGATGGGCAGAGTCGTACCTTCTGTGCATTCCGAGGAAGGCCCCCATGAAAACCTATGCACACGCAACGCCACGCGTCCGCATCTCCCTCGCCGTCCTCGCCGCACTTTTAGCCCTTGTAGCCTGGTCAATTCCGGCAGCTAAGGCGGCCTGGGGACTTGAGGTCACCCAATGCACCGCCGCCCCTAACGAGGACGGGGGCACCCGCATCTTAGGCGGCGCATCCACCCGAATAACCTGGCGCGCCCAAGCCGATGCTGATGAAAGTCTCACATCCATCACGCTCACCATGTCTGAGGACATAGAACTCACCCCCGAAGACGTGCGCGTGACCGGCCTGAACGACCTGGAGCGCGTGGATGTGGATGCCGCGGTGACGCTTTCGGCCCCCGGCGTGTTGCAGATAGACTTCGCCGAGCCCACGCCCGCCGGCCTTGCCTTTCTCGTAGAAGCATACGGCACCACCTTTCCCTCAGAGGGCGGAACGTTTGTCATAAGCGCAAGCGTGACCCAAGACGGTGGCGAAGTAGTGGATCTGGGTGAGAGCGGATCCATAGAGGTGGCCAGCCTGAGCCTGGCCGAGCAGATCTCTTCGTGGCTCTCTGGGCAGCCATGGGTCACAGCGTGGAACTCCAACACGTTTCTGCACATGTTCTTTGACCCCACGCTCATCGTGACAAGCATCCCCAGCGTATTCGGAGGCTGGCTTACGGCACTCGCCATCGTGGTCATAGCTTTTCCTCTGGCCATACCCATAGGCTTCCTGTTGGCTCTCATGCGCATGGCCGGGTTTTGGCCCATTCGCGCCCTGGCCTCCATCTATGTGAACGTGGTTCGCGGTACGCCTCTGTTTTTGCAGGTCTATATCGCATTCTTTGGCCTGCCGCTTTTAGGGCTTAGCGTGGATAACTTCGTTTTGGGCTTCTGCGTAATGGCCTTCAACTCGTGCGCGTATCTGTGCGAGATCTTTCGCGCCGGCATCCAGTCCATCGACAAAGGGCAGTTTGAAGCCTCGCGTTCACTTGGTATGTCGTCTGCGCAGACCATGATAAGCGTCATCATCCCACAGGCGTTCAAGCACGTCATTCCTACCATGACCAGTGAACTCATCCTTCTCTACAAAGACACCTCGCTCCTCGCTGCCGTAGGGATTATGGAGACGGTCATGTACGCGCGCACCATCACCGCCGCCACCGGCAATATCACACCCTACATTGTAGCTGCAGGCTTCTATCTGATTGTCACCATACCCATGAGCCATATCACGCGGCGCATGGAGGAAAAATCATCCGGACGAAAGCCCGAGAAGCGCAAGAAGACCACACGCAGGACGCGCGAGCGCAGAAAGGCACAAGCATGACCGAAGACGCGACCGCCAATTCCACCGGTGAACAACCCATCGTCCGCATCCGCGACCTGCACAAAAGCTATGAGGGCACCGAAGTGCTTAAGGGCATAAACCTTGACGTGAGACGCGGAGAGGTAGTGGTCATCTTAGGGCCGTCGGGTTCGGGCAAATCGACCCTGCTTCGCTGCATCAATCGCTTGGAAGAACCCACAGGCGGACGGATCTATTTTGAAGACGTGGAGATAACCGACCCCAAGACCAATCTGAACAAGGTGCGCGAGCATGTGGGGATGGTATTTCAGAACTTCAATCTGTTTCCCCATCTTACCGCCAAGGGCAACGTGATGCTTGCTCAACGCAAGGTGTTAAAGCGCAGCAAAGAGGAAGCCAAACGCCTCGCCGAAGAGCAGCTTTCGCGCGTGGGTCTGTCTGAGCGCATGGATCACTATCCCGATGCGCTCTCGGGCGGCCAACAGCAGCGTGTGGCCATTGCACGAGCCCTGGCGATGGATCCACACGTGATGCTTTTCGACGAAGTTACCAGTGCGCTCGACCCTGAACTCGTACGCGGCGTCCTCGATGTCATGAAAGAACTCGCGCGAGGCGGAATGACCATGATCGTGGTGACGCATGAGATGGGATTCGCACGTGACGTTGCTGATCGCGTAGTGTTTATGGAAGAGGGGGCTATCGTGGAGGAAGGTACACCGGAGAAAATCTTCGGTGAGGCTGAATCCGAGCGCACACGCGCCTTTATCGGTGATATCACGTAACAATATGAAGCGATCGAATCGAGTAGGAGGCACATCATTAGTTGGTACGCCGTCCTCTCGCACCACCGAACGCAGCGTTCGATATACGGCGGTTCCTGTTGTTATTGAGATTCCCGGAACATTCGAGCGGTATTCTGCATCAGATGGGTGGGGCACTCTGCGGCTTTCTTCGCGCCCGAAACGCGCTCATGGGCTCTATGCGCAAGCCATGCTTGTTCCAACTCACGGCAAGATTCCCCTGAATGTTTGCCACATAACCCGAAACCCCCAGAGCAGCCATGCATGCCTCAACCGATGCCGCCTCAACACGATCACCGAGGGGTAGCATTGATGAGAGAAGTTTATAAAGTACGCGCCGCGCTAAAGGCGCATCCCAGCTACACAGCTCAGGTCCTATCAGAACTCCGTCGGCAGAAACAGCCCCCAAAAGCTCAACATACGCCGACAAGAGCTCACATACTTTAGCTTCGAGCATATCGTCTTCTTCGGCTATGAGATTCATCGTGCGCGTAAGCACTTCAAGCAGCCGGGGGTTGCGCTGCTTTGCCAAAGGAATTATCTCGTGGCGCACGAATGCACGGAGTCTGTCAGTATCGGCGTTAGTGGCATCCTCTCGCCATAATGATCCGGCCTCATCTGCCACAACAGAGCCTTTGCGTCCTGTGATATAAGCACGCAGACACTCACGTCCCTCTTCAAGAAGCGGATGACACACGCGGCAGCCTTCCAGGACCACGCTGTGCCTCATGGAACGAAAACCTCCCGGACCTGTCCCCACAAGGGAGCGCATATAGAAGTTCTCAATGCGATCGTCTGCTGTGTGTGCAGTAAAAATACAACCGTCTTCGAGGGATCGTCCCACATGGAAACACATTCCCTCAAGCACCTCACGGGCGACCCTGTAACGCTCATCACGGGAGACAGCCTCCATATTGCCGCCGCTACGGCGCATGATTTCGGGAATGTTGATCTCGCGAACGAAGAGCGGAAAGCCAAGGTGTCCGGCAAGGCGGCTCACAAAAAGCGCATCCGCATCTGATGCCTCTTTGCGCAACCTGTGGTTCACGTGCAGCATGGCCACGGTTTCCAAGCGGCCTGCCGCCACCAAATCGGCTGCGAGATATGCAAGTGCCGTACTGTCCGATCCTCCGCTTACCATGAGCAAAACGGGAGTCTCAGACGATGCCATACCGTGACGGTCCATGACACATAAAACGCGATCAACAAAGGACGCCCGCTTGGCCATGGATTATTTCGCCGCCTCAAAAATTTCAGAAAATTCATTGAGCAGGCGCTTGATTGGAAGACCCACCACATTGTCGTAGTCGCCCGACACTCCCTTGACTAAAGCGCCGCCTTTGCCCTGGATACCGTAGGCTCCTGCTTTATCAAACGGTTCGCCTGAGGCCACGTATTCGGCGATGCGCTCTTCGGTAAGCTCCTTAAAGGTCACATGGCTTATCTCGGTAAAGGTGCGAAACCCTAGCGAGATGTCCTCCTTGTCGAGCGCGGAGATAAGCCATACGGAAACCCCCGTGATAACCTGATGGGTACGCCCCGAAAGTTCTCGAAGAATGCGCTTGGCATCTTCCTCATCGGCGGGCTTACCATAGATGCGACCACCCTGCACCACCGTGGTATCGGCACCGATAACTGCAGCAACTCCTGCGTAGTCGGTCTCCAGTATCTCCTGCACAACAGCACCCGCCTTGCGCTCGGCGAGCTTTTTTGCCGCCTCCTGCGGATCGCGCACAATATCGACCTCGAGCGTTTCGTCCACCTCAGACACGTGTACCGAAAAGGGCACGTTCTCACGTCTAAGCAACTCTCGGCGACGCGGGCTGCCGCTTGCCAGAATGATGTCTATTTTTTGGCTCATGAGGATCTGCTTGTCTTCTGCTCCATATCAATCCATGCTCCACGTCAATTCACGCCTCATATCAATTCCATTCCTGGACTATCCACTTCAGCGTTTGCCTGCCTTAAAAGCGTCTCACGGCACCTCAAAAGCCCCTTAAAGCAAGCAACTGCGCTGATGCCGGCGTTTTCGTGCCTTAAATTGTACGACTCGAGAAAAGAAAGTGCACGCCCGCTCTCCCGCTATTTATTCCGCAAACAGCTCCGTGGAAAGATAGCGCTCGCCCGTGTCAACGGCAAAGGTCACGATGTCTTTTCCCGAAGCCTCGGGATGCCCGGCCACAAATTTTCGCACAGCTGCAATATTAGCACCGCTGGAGATACCTACAAGCAAGGCCTCGTTTTCAGCCATCCAACGCGCCGCCTTGATGGCATCAGAGGTAGCTACGCGAACCACGCCATCCAGTGCAGCCAAATCGAGTGTGTCGGGAATGAAGTTGGCGCCTATACCCTGAATGCCGTGAGGGGCAGAGGTTAACGCTTCGCCCGCCAGCGCCTGACCGATAATGGGGCTTTCGGCAGGCTCAACCGCATAAACGGACACGCGGTGACCCGCTGATGCCTTGGACGCTTTACTGCCGTTGAAGAAATGCGCCACGCCCGACACGGTACCGCCCGTACCCACCGCTGCAATCACGTAGTCGGGCGCATGCCCCAGAGCATCCAAGATCTCAGGTGCCGTGGTGCGCTCGTGCGCCGCAGGGTTATCGGGGTTGACAAACTGTCCCACAATCCAGGCTTCCGGGATTTCACGCTCAATGCGCTTGGCTTCGGCCACGGCACCCGCCATGCCCGCCGACGCAGACGTGAGTACCAGCTTTGCCCCATAGGCGGAAAGCAATTTGCGACGCTCCACGCTCATGGACTCAGGCATGGTCAAAATTACGCGATAGCCGCGCGCGGCCCCCAGCATCGCTATAGCGATACCGGTATTGCCGCTGGTAGGCTCCACAAGCACGCTCTTTCCAGGTTTGATTTCACCACGCGCCTGCGCTGCGTCAATCATGAATCGGGCAGCGCGATCTTTAATGGATCCCCCGGGGTTTGCGGCTTCGTACTTTACATAGACATTGGCACCCACCCCAGCAGAAAACTTTTCCAACCTGATAAGCGGCGTAGCACCAATGGCAGCGCTAACCTCTTCAGACATGTGAATCACTCGTTCCTTCGCTTGTCTCGACCTTCATACCCTTCTTCTTCTTTAGGAAGATACGGCTTCGCGATAAAGTTTAGATGTTGGAACCACCCTCCTGCATCTTATATTTCTATACCATAGCATTTTGCTAGAGTTTATCTACGAGGATTCATAGAGCAAGCAGACAAACAATCAACTCCTATGAGCGCAAAAAGCCGAGCCAGTGCCTATGGCACCGACCCGGCTTTTAGAGACTGCCCTAGAGGGCTATATCGGGACTACATCAAAAGACCCTGGCTGTGCGGCGAATCAGTAGAACGCGAACACCGATACACCCAGAATGTAGAACACCACGCGCAGGCATAGAGCGCTCACAAGCGCACCTGCCAGGGCAGCGCCGCCCCACACTCGCCAATCCAGCTCCTTCTTTTTGCCCATAGTTTTGCCCAAAAAGGCAGCAGCGACAGATACCAACGCTCCCAGAATCACAAGCAGGCTGATCCCTATCGTGTCACTCGAAAACGCGTTGAGCGAGGAAACGTCCACCATGGCCGCAGTGGGGGCTGTGGGATCGAAATACGTCGAGTCGAACTCGGTGTATTCGGCAAAGTTCATCGATACCAGATAGCCTAAGGCGAACACGAAGTTAACAACCGATCCAGCCAGCACGCTCAACGTGATCGTTTTGCCTTCCTCGCCCTTCTTCATGAGCACAATGAAGGTGGACGGCCCTAGGATGCATGCCGCGCCCACAAGTGAAAGCACCTCAAAAACGCTGTTCCACGCAGGACGCGAGGGCATCATGTAGCTGTGCCCGCAGGCAACCACCAACACAATGGCGGTCACGATTGCCAGTACGCTCACCCACACAGGGATGTGGGGGTCATCGGCCGTACGGCGCAGGCAAGCGAACATAATCACCATCACCACCGCCACGATCACAATGGCGATAAGCTCCTGAGTGATTCCTGAGGACAGATGCCCAAAACCGTTGAAGATGCGCTCCCAGTGCTCAAGATGGAAGAACACGGCAATGCCGCCCACAACAAGGAGTACAGCCGAAACGATCAGGGCTTTCATCTGAACCTTGGCGCCCTCGCCCCGCAGGGCGCACACGCCCTGGGTGGCAAACAGACCCGCAGACCACGCCATAAACGTGGTGAAGAGAATGAGAGGCCATTGCAGCTCCATGGTTACTCCTTTCCCTGCCACTTGCGGTTGCGCAGGATGTAGCAGACATGGGGCCCGTTACCCACATCGGTCAGGTGGTACACGTCGTCTTCGGTCCACTCCTCGAGCCACTCAGCCGCAGTGGTGCGGTTTTCAATGCGCATATCATCGTAGGACGTAGCAAGATCGTGGGTGGGTGCCGGAGCTTCAAAGTTCTCAATACCCTGGTCAAGGTCGCCAAAGAAGCGTGCACGGCTACCGCACTGCGCAACGCACTGAGGGAACTCGCCTTGAGCGGTGCGCTGCTGGCACAGCGTGCACTTCTCGACAACGCGCTCATCCTCATTGAGGTAGCGAACGCCATAAGGGCAGGCCATGACGCAGAACTGGCATCCGATGCACTTGGATGTGTCAATCTGCACGGTTCCGTCGTCGGCCACATACGACGCCTGCGTGGGACACACTTTCACGCACTCGGGATCCTCGCAGTGTTGACACTGTACCGGGAGGAAATACATCTCCACATCGGGCCAGCTACCACTGCCGCCTTCGATGGGCGTGGGGCCGATACGCAGGGTCTTGATCCAGAAGTTTCCGGGTTCGACCCCGTTAACGGTTTTGCAAGCCGCCGAGCAGGCTTGGCAGCCCACGCAGCGGTTCAAATCGGTAAGAATCGCATAGCGGGTCATCTTAGATCACGCTCCCTGTGCCGCTGTACTCATAGGACTCGACCTCAGGCTCGCCTTCGACACGCGCACGCATGCCGGTGGTCGTCCACTGGCGCAGGCGCTCATCGGTGGCATCGTAGATGCACTCCTCGCCCGTGACGGGATTGCAGGGAACGGGGTTGCCGTTGG
>CAZLKG010000065.1:0-8979 GCA_964560045.1 uncultured Slackia sp. | reverse complement strand
ACTACCTAAGCCCGTATTTGCGCCTCACGCGTTCGAGCTTGCGACGCCAAGGGGCATAAAGAACCAGCAAGAACACCACGGTCACGACGCCGTGTACGATATCGAAGGGAAGAGCCGATGCATATATCAGCAAAAACTGAGCAACATCCTGCGGGTGATAAAACCCCACAATGCTCCACAGATTGAGAACAAACCCGTACAAAAGCCCCGACAAAAATCCGTACAAATAGAGAGGAAGAGAGGCGATCAAAGAACGCAGGCCCGACGGAGGGGATGCAAAGGCTGCCTGATCTTGGGTCGGAGAGGTGTCGGGGTGCCCCGCTGCTCCCGCAGTCTGCAGCGTGTTTTCGGGTCTCGGCGTGCCCTCAGACCACAACGCACCCCCAGTTTGCGAGGTGCCCGCAGTCCAAGATATTGCTCCTTTGAATGCGCCCGCCTGCGCAAGCACGCCCGCGAGGTATCCCACCAAGCCCCAGGCATACATCTGCCAAGGCGTCCACGCCCCCTGGCCAAAAAAGAAGTTGGACGCAAGCGCCGCAAGCGCACCTACCATAAACCCACTGCGTCGCCCAAACATGATGCCCGCTATGATGGCGATGGCGCTCACGGGTTTGAGATCAGGAAACGGCGAAAACAAAATGCGTCCCGCCGCAGCGAGTGCGGCGAGAACCACCACAGGCATCATGTCGTGCAGACGGGGCGCGGCTATAAAGCGGCGCGGCTTTGCCGGTGCAACGTTCTCCGCTTGATCCACCCCGCCTTTCGGTGACGCCTCCCTCGTATCTGTCTCACCTCTCTCAAAGCCCACGAAGAATAAGAGCAGTGCGGCTAGAACCACAACGAAGGAAAGCAGAGCGGCAAGTTCGAGACCTACTGCAGCGCATATCACGAGTACGACAGGTACTGCACACATGGCCACAATCTCAATAAGCCTTGAGAGCAGGCTATATTGTTTCGAGGGTTGCGAGGAAACATAAGGTATTTCTTTACTCATAGCAGTACTCCAAACAAACGGGATTTCTCATTGGGACGATAGATAAGGTTATCCGCAAAAAATTCGTCTGCGGGCTGGGTGCAGGCCAGCTCGCCGTCGAAAAGCATGGACACCTCATCGGCGCAGGCAAAAACAAAGTCCAAATCGTGCGTCACAACCACCACCGTCCGTCCCTCCTCGGACACATCACGCACGATGCGCACGACGTCGGCGCAGGAAGTAGGATCAAGCCCTTTGGTTGGTTCGTCGAGCATCAGCAAACGTGCCCCGGTGAGCAGAAGTTTGGCGAATGCGAGTTTTTGCTGTTGCCCACCAGAAAGATCGTAGGGGTGCTGAGCCACATACGCACACAGACCGAACCTCTCCAACATGACGGCTTCATCGGCAGGCGCATATCCGCAGCGCTCGCGCCACTCGGAAAGCTCCTCTGCCACCGAATCGCACACGAGCAGAGCCTTGGGATCTTGCGGAAGCATCACCTGAGATGTGGAAAGTGCGTTGCGAACGCTGCCGCGTTGAGCTTTAAGCACACCCGCCATGAGTTTGAGCAGAGTCGATTTTCCGCAACCATTGCCTCCCACAAACGCATGCACGCTTCCCTCCCTCACATGCGCATCCACCCCACGAAGCACCCATGCATCGCCACGCCCGTAGCGAAAGTACAGATTTCGCGTCTCGATGGCGGGCGTCTCGTCACGTTGGCGCACGAGAGAGCGCAGAAGCGCCCCCGAACCCGAAAGAGCAACCGGAGCTGAGGGAGCGGCTTGAGCGAAAGAGACCGATGTGACTTCTCCCGTGTGAGTCGAAGAGGTCGATGTATGGAGTGGCCCTTCCTCACTTTGGCGCAGGTATCGAAGAGCTCGCGCGTGAGGCCGTTGAGGGCGTACCTTCTCCCTATTTTGCCCCTTTCGGCACATGCGCTCCTCGAGATCCGCCTTGCGACCCAACGGCCCTAGTGAACCTAGGTAGATGTATTGTGTTGCCATATCCTCCACGCCCTCGGGAGCGTGCGTGGCCATAAGCACAGTAAGCCCAAGCTCGCGCTGTATGCGAGCGAGCGTCATGAGAAACTGGCGGTGCGCATGGGGGTCGAGCTGGGCTGTAGGCTCATCGAGCAAAAGCAGACGTGGGCGCAACGCAAGCACGCTCGCCAGGTTCACCAGCTGCTTCTGGCCACCCGAAAGCACCTCGGTGCGAGCGTGCATCCACGGCTCAATCCCAAAGAAGTGCGCCACCTCCGCGATACGCCGCCGCATGTCATCGTGCGCCATGCCGATGCTCTCTAGACCAAATGCCATCTCATGCCACACGGTGTCGCACACGATCTGGGAATCGGGGTCTTGCATTACAAAGCCCACGAGCTCAGCCGACTCGCTCGCCGTGAGCTCACCCGTCTCCCATCCGTCACGCACGAGACACCTGCCGCACGCATACACGGAGCCCCGGCGCTGCCCCACCGGAGCAAGCTCGGGTTTGAGACAGCGCAAAAGCGTGCTTTTACCACAGCCCGTAGGCCCCGCAAGCACGCAAAACTCCCCTTCCTCAACGGAAAACGTCACGTCATGCAATGCCTCAGGGGAATTCCCGGCGTCTTCAGAAATGGATTGCGATGCGTGGTCAAAGTCGTTTCCGGATGCATGGGCGGAAGCAGATAGCGTGCCCTCAACATCTGCTTGTCCACCTTCAAGCGCGAGCGTGCCAAAGGTGCCAGATATCTCAGAGATATCTAAAGCCGGCGGGTATGCGAAAGAGAAGCCCTCCATGCGCGCTATCTCCACCGCCACCACTCCCCAATCGCCACAAAAAGCGGAATGCTCACGAACGCCGTATAGGGAGCGTACAGCCACCACGAAGTTGCGCCCACAACAGTGGGGTAGAAGGAAAATCCTGCGAGAGTCCTTGCTGCAAGCGTCGCGTTCACCAAGGCAAAAACGCACACGATAACAATCGCTACCACATCGCCCTGACCGATTCTGAGGCGCTTGTACGTCGTGCGCCTTACACCGCATGCATAGCCACGGGCGCGCATGGCATCACCTCGCACCAGAGAATCCTCCATACCCCATCCCGTGAGCACGCTTATCACGCGCAAGCGATCCGCCACCACCTCCCATCTGGTGCGCGCAGCCGCGGAAGACGCAGCGTTTTGCACAGCGGCAATGTCGCGCCCTCGCTTCACGAATTGCGGCATAAGGCGTAAAACCTGCGACACCATGAGCGTGACCATAGGAAACAGATTTCCAAACAACGCCAAGGAGTTGTCGCTTCCCATGTATGCGGCATAGGAGAAAAACCACAGAAATACCGACGCCAACATGGCACCGGCAGTCATACCGTATATAAGCGATTCCAAGGAGAAGACGCGCAGGCCTACACGGAACAACTCAGTTGATCCCGATGTCACAAAAATCACGTTAGCAACGGCCACCGTCAGGGCCAGCACCAAAGCCAAGGTCAGCGTGCGCGCGGCTTTGCGCACACCTTGCACAAGGCAGGCACAAGCGAAGGCTCCCATAAACGAAAGCGCCGCATAAACCGGATGCATCATCACCATGGAAAAGACGATACAACACGCAAGGTAGACGAAGGCTACCGCAGGATGATATATCGAAAACGGATTATTCGCGGCCAAGGTAGGGCGCCGTTTAACGGCGCAGGAAACCGACCCGTTCACGCGGATGCCTCTCTTCCAGGGCTCTACAAGGGCGGTGGGCATTCCGACTTGACGTCACCCGCAAAACGCCCTCACCCGATCAAGAAAGGAGCAGGGCACCTGCGTCGGAGTTACGGTTACTGGCATAGCCGGGGATTTTCACCCCGATTCCCCCAAGCCTGCCCGGGTATCACGCCCGGATGCAGACCCGCACGTCGCCGTGCATCCGCCATGGCCATATACATTGCGCCTGCATTGTAGCAGTTCGTCGAAAGATCGGCTATAAAAGCAGGGCTCTCAAAGCAATGATGGCTAACACGATACCTCCTGCAACTTGCGCGCGCTCGCCTAAAAGGCTTCCGAAGCGCCTGCCGATAAACAGTGCAACAAGGCAGCACAGAAACGTTGTGAGCGCGATAACGGTGATCGCAGGCATGATTTCCACATTGACAGCACGCAGGCTCACACCCACGGCGAACGCATCAATACTCGTGGCCAAGGCCTGAACCAGTACCACCTTGAAGGTGAGCACGGCAACACTGGGCGGACACTCTTTGCCTTCCTGGGAGGCTTTGCGGGCACGGCGCAGATCCGTGATACCCTCTTTGATCATATTGGCACCGATAAACCCCAGAACAACGAAGGTCACAATACCCGAATACTGCTCAATGATGGTGCCCACAAGCCCTCCGAGGAAAAAGCCTAGCAGAGGCATAAGCCCCTGGAACAGGCCAAACGCAATGGGAGGCATGAGCAGGCGCGCCCTGGAGCTTCCTCGATAGCAAAGCACGTTGGATACCGTAACAGCAAAGGCATCCATAGATAAGGCGACGCCAAGAATGACGACCTCTACTATTGACATGAGATTCTTCCGAGATAGGCTCCCGATTTCGCAGGCTGACCGCAAGATATGCGGCTTTACGCATCGCAAACCTGATGTCCGAACCGTCACAAAAACGACTACAAAACGGTTGGGCATCCTGCGAAATCGATTGCAGCGTACGATCCTTTGACCGTCGCCCGCAGCAGCTGACGGAAAAACTGTAGCAAACCCGGAAAGAAGGGTTTTGAGCAGGGGTGTGCAATCACGAAAGCACCACAAGGGCACCCGCTTATCGCGCGCCGCTTTCCTGGCACACCGGCATCGTAGGCGCATGCGGCTCGCCCAACGTAGATGCCACCTCGGCATCGAGCTTGCGCAACACGGGCAGAGCACCCAGCAAAACGCCGCAAAGCGAAACGACTGCACCGGCAATGACGAACCAGTTGGCCACGCCCGTAAACTCGGCACAGGTACCCGCAAGTGAGAGACCTATGGGGGAAGAAAGAGCCGATACCGTGGTGAACAGGCCCATCACACGACCCAGCTTCTCAGGCGGAACACGCTTCTGCAAAACCGCCAGCAAAGGCCCACTGAAAAACGCCTCCACAATCCCCGACACCCCGGCAAGCACCAAAAACCACATGAACATATCGGGGGTAAGCAGCCCCATCGCCACCAGTACCAGACCTCCACCACACCCAGCACACGCAACAGTACGCAAAACATGCCTCCCGCCGCCCCATCCAACCAAGCTCCCCATACCGACCAGGCTCATCGCCCCGTATGCTGCCTCCACGGAAGATGCCATATAACCATCGCCGTTAAAATGGTCGTAGGTCATCAGAGGAAAGAGCGAATTTATGCCTGCATACATGGCCATCACGCCCATCACAATGCCAGCCATCACCAAAAGGCCGTAATCGGCACGCAGTACTCGAAAGCCAGCCTTGAGACTTTGAATGGGATGACGTGCCTCCTCACTTGTGTCGCGAAGATCGGGGATCTTCGCAAACACCAAGGCCAAACACGCCAAGGCACAACCGGCGGCGTTAAGGAAAAGCACCATCTGAAAACCGATGACCGTATACAGAAAAATTCCGAACACGGGACCCACGATGAGCGCAAGCGACCAAAGGCTTTGGTTGAGCGTATTGATGCGAACAAGATGCCTCTTGGGAACAAGCAGGGGTGTGGTGGATTCCATGGTAGGAATATGAAACGCCTGACCCACGCTGCGCAAAGCGCCCATGACGAGAACGAGCGGCACCGACACGTGCCCCATGGAGATGATAAGCCCCATAATCAGTGCCATCGCGCCCACAAACGCATCAGCCGCAATCAGGACGTATTTGCGGTTGAAGCGATCGGCTACCACGCCACCTAAAGGTGAGAGCAAACCCTGAGGAAGCATGGATGACATTGAGGCAAGCGCCAGCATGAGCGCTGATCCTGTGGTCTCAGTAACGTACCACACGCCCGCATAGATGGACGAATATGCCGTGAGAATGGAGCACGCCTGGCCCAGCCATATGGTCGCAACTACACGCAGCCAGTTTTTAGGAAGCGAGTGATCGGTTGAACGGGAATGGGTGGCTGAAGATTCGGGGATTTTGGCAAACGACACATCGTCGTTGCCCGAATCGTCGCCCGATTTGCGCTCGCCAGCGGATATTCCGACGACGGATGGTTCATTTTGATCGAGGGTGTTTTGACTCAGAGACTGCATGAGGTCCTCCTGCGCTTCCGGCATCTTCTGACGCCGAACGCTCGGCGGAAATCTATGCTCGTTCGTATTATGCGTTGAAGGATTGTATCAGGCGTTGCTTCGGGCGCAATACAGCATGCTAAAGCGAGGCTGAAGCGTATTCGCGTATTCGACGCGTGCACGCGGCAACATAAAGTTTTTGTGGGGATTGGCCGATTCCGACCGTAAGTGCAGGTCAAGGGGATGGCCGAACGCATGTGAGTTTGCCCGCCGTGCCCTTCTCCTTTACACTTCGTTCTACCGAAATAGCATTGGTGCGGATCCTGCTGCCTTTACTGCGAAGCCTTTGGTTGCAGTATTAAAACCCCAGATGGACTTTGACGGCGCGCCTCCGATGGCCTCAACCTCTTGCCCAGCGGCGGCTTGGCGCTCGGTAGAGTCCTGCACTTCAGCAGGAAACCGTAATTGGCTCTCATGCAAAGGTTTCCTCGACTCACGAAGGCCACCTGCGCGAAGGGTTTGACACGCTCTTAAGAACATGGGAAGGAGGGTGCATGTATCCATCCAAAAACAAGCGCACTTCCTTTCCCCTCTCTCGCAGGAGAGCACGCTTGAACAAAAAGAGATACGGCAGAAAAAAAGCGAGCGGGTATCATGCGCGAAGAAATAAACGGCTACGGCGAAAGTCTCTTCGCGTGAGGATGATAGGTACAATAAGGGGACACTCCAGCCCTCGCAGGCGCGCACAGATTCCCAAAAACAAAGCGGGGGCGCTCTTTGCTCCAAGGTACGCTCGATCGTGCTCGAATCCCGCTTTGAGCACCTACGATTCGAGGGGTTCTCTCCTTCCGGGCGCAGGCCGCACAGTCCAAAGAATCGCCATTGCTATCGCTATCGCCTTAGCGGTACTCCTTTTGGTGATGGGGACGCGGTATGTGTCATACATAGCAAGTCAATCCCCCACCCTCACACAAACAACCGGAGTGGTGCAGGATGGAGGGGAGGCGTCGACGACCACAGATGCCACAAAAACCACAGAGGCCGCCGAAGTCACCGACTCATCCTCAGATGACTCCGATGCCTCGGACAACTCCGATGTCTCAGATGAGGACGATGCTTCAGACGCCTCCGAGTAGATGCGGCCCACGGAGGTTCTTACCGCAGCCGCATCCCGTCTCTTCGATTAAGCCCGCCTGCCGCCACATGACCTAACTGGTTGCTGACAAGCTACTAGCAAGCGCGAGCTGCCAAGTTACCGGTGGCAATAGCCGTCTGAATGTCCCACGGATCGGCGCAGTCACCCACGGCATACACGTCAAACTCATCTTCAAGCTCATCGGCAAGAGAAGTATCCGCAACCATATCGATGGCATTAATTACGGCATCACAGTCAATGACGGTTTCTGTGCCAATCGAAGAAGAAATTGTCACTTGTCCGTCACCAATGGATTTGATGGTACTGTTGGCCATGATGCGGCAGCCTGTTGCACGGAATCCAGGAAGTACAAACGAGAGCATGCCACGTGACTGTCCTTTGCCGAGATTATCATCGTCCTCATCGGCAACCATCGTCACTTTTTTGCCCTGAGCCGTCAGATACATCGCCGTGTCAAGTGCCTGTGCGTTGAAGCCCGCCACGACAACATTCTCCCCAAATTCACTGTTCAAGAAATCGGTGATGTCTATGACGGGCGTGGTGTCACTACCTTCAATTCCGAGGTCTTGACGCACACCACCCGTAGCCACGATGACTACATCGGGATTTTGTTCGCGCACAAAATCCGCATCTACTTCCTGACCTTCGGTTACCGACACCCCATCGACTTCGAGCATGTGAACAAGATAGTCCCGCAGCTGTCCCAAATTCTCATGCTCGCCTTTGACCGAACGCGCAAAGTCAAGCAAACCACCCAGGCTTTGCGTCTCGTACAAAGACACCGTATATCCGCGCTCCGCTGCAATGCGCGCCGCCTCCATACCGGCGGGACCGCCGCCGACAACCATGATGTTTTTCTCTCCATCGGCTTCCGGTAAGTCGTAACCTTCAGGCATCGCATCAGTAAAGGCACGTCCTTTACAGGGGTTGACGCGGCATCCTTCGGTGATACCAAGATGGTTGTTGGAGTCGAGTGCGCAGTGTAGACAGTGGCAGCATGGACGAATCTCTTCATGACGATTTTCATAGAGCTTGTTGGGGTAATCAGGATCGGCGTTCGCCAGAGGACGATTCATGAAAAAGAAATCAATGACTCCGTCGTTGAGAGCCGCTTCGAAGAAATCCGGTGCATGGGCAGGATCCATGTAGGTCACCGCACCAACCGGAATGGATACGTGTTGCTTGACATACGCCGCAGCACCCAACATCAGCCCGCATCCCGAATGACTTGCATCCAAATATCCGCCAAAATGACGCGAAAAATCAAAGAACGAGCCAAAACTGTTGGTGCCATTGAGACCATAACCACCGAAGTAGGCATCGTTCATAAACTGGGCGTCATGGTTGCCAAACACGCCCAGACGAAGTTCGATGCTGTCAGCACCCGCTGCTTCAAATTGCTCGCACAAAAGCGCAACTTCTTCAACCGACGATGCCAGCACGCTATCTCCGACAGGATCATCGTTTTCCTCAACGCCGTTCACCAGAACCTGAATGGCGAAATCATCCCCGCAGGTCTCTTTGACCGCCGCGATGATTTCGTTTACGAAACGTGCACGGTTCTCGATGCTTCCAGGACCATACGGATCATCAGCATCCCTATCATTGCGCATACGCGAGAGGAACCATCCTGGAAGATTGTCGCCAG
>CAZLKG010000064.1:0-9000 GCA_964560045.1 uncultured Slackia sp. | reverse complement strand
CGTTGCGCGGGTTTGTGTTGGTCGAAAGGGCCTTTGGGGATACCTGTCGCAAGGGGCAGCAGTCGCGCGGTCGGGTTTGAGACCCTAGTGAAACCGATCGAAAGGAGTGCGTCTCGCCCATGCCCGTTGGCCTCAGCCTCGTTCTTGTGGTCTTGTTTCTCTTAATGAACGCGTTTTTCGTGGTGGCCGAATTCTCGCTGGTTCGCGTTCGCAGATCCCAACTCGAGATGGCGGTGGAGGAGGGAAAGCCTGGCGCCAGAAACGCAAAACTCATTGCGGACAATGTGAATGCGTATCTTTCGGCCTGCCAGTTGGGTATCACGCTTGCTTCTCTGGCTTTAGGTTGGTTGGGAGAACCTGCTCTTGCGGCCCTGTTCCATCCCGTTTTTGAAGCGCTGCGTCTGCCCGATGTCGCCGTCACCGCCATCTGTGTAGCGATTGGCTACTTTCTCATGACCACGCTGCATGTGGTGGTTGGCGAGCTTATTCCTAAGTCGTTGGCCATCTTTTCCACCGAAAGTTTCGCCCTGCGCACTGCTACGCCGCTCATGTGGTTCTACCGTATCACGTATCCTATCATGTGGCTGTTCAATTCCATCACCAACGCGGTGGTGAGGCTTTTAGGACACGATCCTGCGAACGAACATGAGGTCTACACCGAGGAAGAGATCCGCCTGCTCATCGATGAGAGTACCGAGAGCGGCCTGATCGATTCCGAGCAAAATGAATTTGTGGACAACATCTTTGACATAGCCGACAAAGATGTTGAGGCCATCATGACACCACGACCCGACATGATCTGTTTGAACATGGAGGATTCCTTGGCAGAGAACCTGCGTGTGGTTGCGGAGCACAAGTTCACACGCTATCCCATATGCCGTAAGGACAAAGATGACATCATAGGCTTCATTCACATCAAGGATCTCTATCATCTGCCTGCGGATGCCACCATGGAAAGCCTGGGCATTCGCCGCATGTTTGCGGTGCCTGAGGGACTTGCTGTGTCAAAGCTGCTGGGTCTGCTCAAGAAGGAACGTACCAAGATTGCCATCGTCGTAGACGAACACGGCGGCACGAGTGGTCTGGTTACCATGGGGGATGTCTTTGAAGAGATCGTAGGTGACTACGACGATGAGTATGTGCACGGTGACAATGCCGATGAACTGGTGAAAGTGGCCGAGAATCACTACCTTACCAGCGGTTCGTGCGCAATTGACGATTTTGCCGAAGAGCTTGATTTGGATGACGAAGAGTTTACTGACTACGACACGCTAGGCGGTTTGCTCCTTGGCGCATTTGACCGCATTCCTGAGGCGGGGGAGGAAACCGAGTATTCTCAGGGTGGTACCACCGTGCGTTTTATCGTGCGCTCCATGGATGCGCGTCGCATCGGCCAGGTGGAGTTTTGGGTGGAAAAAAAGCCAGAAGAAGATGAGGCGTAGGGGGGTACGGCAGAAACGCTGGACAGCTTCTGTCCACGGGAGAAATTTGCCGCACCCCCCAACCGCTCTTAGGAGCGGTTTCTTATAAAGCCGACCGGGAGGGGACGGTTCGGCTTAAGCGAAAATGTACGATCGCGCGCTCTAAGGAATCACAGCACGATCCCTCGCATATCAAGGTTGCTTCGGTTATTCGAATTCAAGCTCGCTGATGACGGTATCTTTGGCTATTGCCTCGCCAACAAGTTGTCCGAAAGTCACGCAACGGCCATGACTTACACCAGGGAAGTGCACCGGGTAGTCATCGCCAAAGAAATCACCCTGTACGTTTCCGATGGCATACAGACCGTCGATAACCTGGTCGTCTTCGGTCAAAACCTGGGACTCTGCGTTCACATGCAGCCCGAACGGTATGGTCAGCAAGCTGCACACGTTGCGCACTGCATAGAACGGGGCGGTCTGGACGGGTGCTAGGAAGTTCTCGGGCACGTCGAAATCGGTGTCTTCACCAGCTGCAGCCATGCTGTTGTAGCGCTCCACCGTTGCGGTGAAGGTCTCGGCGGGAACGCCGATAGCCTCAGCCAGCTCTTCGAGAGAATCGGCCTGAATCAGATTGCCTGCTTCGATCCATTCATTCATGGTTTCCTCAAGGCCGTCCATGAAGCGCTCAAAACGGGAAGGCTGCTGCTGTTGCAAATACGTCTCCCAATCGCTGTCAAAGATGGACCATGCGATGTTGCCAGGCGTGTTCATGCGCGCGTTTGTGAGCATGGGCTCGAAAGGCATCTCGGCACCGTAGCGCTTGCCGTCTTGATTCACGGCGAGCCAGCACATGATGAACGAAGTGAGGTTGAATGATACGGAGTCAGCTGTGAACTGGTGGATCATCGGAGCCGCCGTGCTTTTGGATAGGCCAGCGCCCGCCCAGCATCCCATAAGGATACCATCGCCGGTATTTGCGCCAGCGGGAGTATAGGTGCGGGAATCGGCGCGGTTGGCGATGGGGCAGAACGCATCGATCATCTCTTGGTTACCGGAAATGTCACCGGTTGCCAAGATGACGGCCTTGGCGGCGTTGTACTGCACATACGACCCATCTTCAGCGGTTACAATGACGCCTGTGATGCCGCTTTCGGCGTCGCCGACCAGTTGTTCGGCGTGAGTGTTGTACACAAATTCTGCCCCGTTTTCGATCGCCGAGTCACGCAGCATCTCACCGAGCGTCCAGTTGACCTGTTTGCCGTCATCGCGCGTGTCATACGTTTCTCCTCCACGCACGAAGGATACGGCGTCGGGATAGACGCGCCATTGACTGTCAAGTTCGTCCCAGCCGTCATATTTAGCGGTGCCGGAAAGCGCATGCACCATAGAGATCCCCTGCGGCTCACCGAGGGCGGCAAGGTAGTCGAATACTTCTCCGGAACGGCTGGCCCACACCGAAATTAGGTCATAGTTGGTCTTCTGCCGAGAGTCGAAATGCAGCTGGCGAGCCGGAACATGCCAATCGATATCGAAGCCCTCGTCCAGATGAAACTGGCTGCCGATGTTGCCCACATCAACGCCGCGAATGGAAATCTCATCCATACGCTCAATGACGGCGGTGCTGGCACCATTGCGCGCAGCGGCCTCGGCTGCAGAAACCCCTGCCAAGCCCGCTCCAACGATAACGATGTCGTAGTCGAGGGTTTCTGCGATATCAGTGATGGGGTCGGGGGTCATTTCCCACGTGTGGGTAACCTGGTTGCCTTCCGTAGATCCGGTGACGGCGGAAGCATTACTGTCAGTGCTGCCAGACGATCCGCTGTCGGATGTATCGCTGCTGGGGCTGCAGCCGACAAGCGCTGCTCCGCCAGCAGCTACGACACCGGTTGCCAAGGTGCCTTTCAGGAAGTTTCTGCGGTCAAGTTTCATAGACATAAGCAATCCCTCCTCTTTTCTTTCCCGGTCTTCAGACTCAATCCGGGAGCATGTTGTTTTACATGCAGCGAAATCGTGAAGGGATTTATCGGTACTCACAACGCATGAAACGCTGTATTTTGTGGAATCAGGTAGGTCTTGTGAGGCTGTCAAGGGTCTCACGCATTTCGGGTGATAAGGATGAAATAGCCAGGTCAAAGAACTGTTGGCGATTGTGGACATCGGCTTTTTGGTAAATATGGCGTACATGCGTGCCCACTGTGTTTTCCGATATGCTGAGCGCGTCGGCGATCCATGGCTGTGAGCGTCCCTGCAAAAGCAGGTCAGCGACATCACGCTCTCGGGCTGTGAGACCTAGCAATTCGAACCATGCCGCAAGTCTTTCAGAGGAAGCCTCGCCCACCGCTCCTATACTCAATCCTGCAGAAGGGGTAGGGGGCATGCTGCGCAGCAGAGCGGCTGATTCCTCACTGGAAAGAAGTACGACTATCGCTATAACAATGAGGTAGCCTACCACGATGGTTTCCTGGTAGGCGAAGGAGCTTGCCTGTTCGTTGGGACTCATTGTTAGAGTTCCCAATAAGAGTCCCAGTGCAGTAGTCGCGTTGACAACAAAACGAATGAAACTCACGGTTTTGACAGGTGATTTAGACCGCATATGTGCGATGTGCGAAAATGCCACCCAGATGAAGATATCGAACGCGGTATAGCCGCTCAAGATGATAGCTCCCGAAACGAGAAGCGAATCGGTGCCGAAGAAAAACGGCAGCATCATGATGCCTGCCACCATGGCCAGAAATCCCACCCGATACACCGTACTGGAGTGCTGCGGTTTGGTCATAAGTAACGCGAACATGATGATGGCAGCTGCCCCTCGCGCCACCTGAACACCCGTTCCGTTTATTTCACTGGAAAATGAAACGATGTGTTGAAGGTATCCAAACCCGCTCATTACCAGCGTGACTGCTCCTATGAGGGTGAGGGATACACCCAAGTGCGTTTCAAAAAAGGCTCTGATTTTGAATGATGGAGCGAAATGGTACTTTTGTTCTGTGGCGCTCGAAATCGCTTTACCCAATCTGTCGCCAACGCTTATGGGGGTGGTAAGCGGGCGGAACCCATAGGTACCCGCCTCGTCTCTGCATCGATCAGGATCATCCGCAGATCGCGTGGTTCCACCTTGCTTTCTTTCCCTCAATTGTCGTTTGAGCAAGATTGCGTATAGGATGCCAGACGCTAAAGGGAAGAAAGAGAAGAATGCTGCTTTTGCCTCAGGCATCATGAACAGGAGCGGGGCATCAAAAAGGGGAGCCAATGCAAACGCTCCGGCCACAAGCGGCGTGGCGCTTCGAGCACCGTTCTTGCAGTAGATCATGCCCCATGACATGCCGTATGTGCCCGCGAACAATCCGCACAGCAGAGCGCCTCCTGTAAAGATCCACATGCCACCGGATATCCCGGCGCAAAGATAGAGAAGCGATCCAGCAGTGCCTGCCAATGCGGCAACAATACTCACACGTCCGCGAGTCACAAAGTATGCAGCCCGATCACCTCGCCAAAAGGCAAAAGCAAAAACCGGAAGACTCAATGAAAAAGCTGCAATGGCTCCGTATTCAGGCATACCCCCAAGCTCATCGCCTCGCACAAAGAGCGCGCCCATGAAAAGCGCATCAAACCAGGCCCAGTAAAATCCGGATCCCACGATGCTCATAATACCGCCGGTACCGCCGACGCGATCGAAATAAGACATATTTCCCTCCGCAATCATTGTACCAGGCAGGTTGATTACCAGGGTAACAATCATGCCCAGGGGAGAGCTTGTTATGAGAGCAGCATCAATTCCAAAAGATGTTTACGATGTTCCTGGTGTATCAAGTGGCGACAGGGTTGGTATAGGTTGACGTACTTGCTGATTGTTTTGTGGTCGGTCTTCGTTACCCATGAAGTAAAGCGACTGGAGTGTTGGTGTAACTTCGGCGCTCTATACTCTCAATTGCTCCTTTAGTGCGTTCTGCAGCGTTTGCGAGAAGTTTACGCCGCGCTCTATTGCGAGCGCATTCAGCCACGCGGGGATGGTGACCGTGCGACTGACTGCCCTGTTGGACTGCGCAAGACGAATGGAGGGCATGTACACGTCTACGAGGGCAGTGCATTCGTTCGTGCCAACTTCCACGGCGTTCAGGGGCGATGCTTCAGGGATATTCTCGCCGTCCTGCTCTAGACCGTATAGTACGCACCCTAGAAGCTCGCGGGCTGATGTGATCGCGTCAGTATCATCGGTTCCGCTTGTGGCCACCCCCAGGTCGGGGAACTCTACTGCTATCTCGCAGCCTTCCTCATAGGTGAACACGGCGGGGTAGCAGTATCTATCTTTGCCCATCATTTACCTCCTTTGGTTGGGGAGGGGTTACTCGAATCGCAACCCCGCCTGCCTCTCGATGCTCCTGGGTGTTTTTGGTGGTATGTCTTTCGTCGGGTGTTTCACTGTCACGCGTCCTGGTTTTACGGGGTGTTTGTACTGGTGATGGCTACCGACTGTTGCGACTTCGTACCATCCGTCAGCCTCCAGGCGCTTGATTATCTCCCTTGATGAGTAGCTTTTCACTGTCTCCCTCTCATATGTGCATACTATAACACATATGATAATATGTGTATATACGGAATGCCTCAGCATGGTTCAACTGGCAAGATTTCGGCAAGGCTTAGACAGGGTTTCTGCAAGGCTTGGGATAGGTTTGACACAACTTCTACAAGGCTCGGGCAAGGTTTCGATAAGCCCCTGAAAAGGCTAGGGCAAGCCCCCGGCAAGATTCGCTCAATATATTTGAGAATGGCGCGTTTGCTCCAAGTTTGCGACAGGGGGGGTATGTAATGTCTGTGCTCAGCATGTCTTTCGGAATCGTCATCCGTGGGGTTAGGGGATGGAGAAACTTTCCGGAAGCAGTCAAATCTTCGAACGCACAGTTTCGACTCTTGACAATATAGCTTAAAAGCTATATTAAGGAGGAGAGAAAGTGTGGGAAGTCGATTACGGCTACATTGAGGCGTGGCTTGATGAGCAGGATAAAGAGACGGTCTCAAACGTATTTGCTGCACTTGAATTGCTCGAGCGGGAAGGTCCCGGTCTGGGACGTCCGCTTGTCGATTCGCTTCGCAAAACGAAATACGCCAACCTTAAGGAGTTGCGACCGGCATCCCCCGGCCCTTCCGAAGTGAGAATTATCTTTGCCTTTGACCCAAGAAGGCGTGCCGTTATGCTACTTGCCGGCGATAAGTCGTCAGGTCAAAGGTCGCGCTTACGATGGTCTGGATGGTACCGGTTGGCCATCCCGCAGGCCGAGAGGATATACGAAGAGCATCTTAAACGGCTGGAGGCGAATCATGGCAAGTCTTGATACGTATCTGAAAAAACGTGGCATTACCGAAGCACAGATGGAGGCAGCGCGTAATCGCACGCAAGCCGCTATTGATGCGTATAACCTCAAGCTGGCACGCAAAGCGTGCAACATGACACAGGTGGAGCTTGCTGCTGCCATGGGGGTTTCGCAAAACCGAATCTCACGCATGGAAAACGGAGAGATAGGTTCTATGAGCGTCGATTCCCTTCGGCGCTATATTGAGGCGGTCGGCGGAACTATGGCGATAATAGCCAATCTTCCGAGCGGGACGGTTCGCATCGAGTAATCCCTACTTCCGGGTAATCACCTTCCTAAGAGATCAAGCCTTAGGTGGTTTCCGCAGGCAGAAAGCCACGCGACTTTCGCCCCTCAAGAGGGAGTGTATAATGCCTGTGCTCAGCATGTTTTTCGGAATCGTTGTCCGCATGTTCAGGGAACGGGGAGGAAGACATCATACCCCGCATATACACGTGTACTATGCAGACTGCCTAGCAGTCTATGATTTGTGGGGTAAACTCTTGGATGGTCATTTACCAATAAAGCGAAACCGCCTTGCAGCGCCGATATGTTAGTCCTAGAACCGCAGAGACAAACAGCTCAGGCCACCGTCGATTTTGCGATACTCCGAGGTGTCCACCACGATGGTTCTATAGCCCAGCTTTTGCACCTCGGCCAACACGGTGGGATAGCCCTCGGGCACAATCACGGTGCCATTCACCCAGAGACAGTTAGCTCCGTAGGCTTCCTCTTCGGGAATCTCTATTAGGTTGTAGTCTTGGAAGACCGGCTTGGTCACAAACTCTCCGGCCACGAGCATATTGTTGTCTTCAAGGTAGTTCACGCCGGTTTTGAGGTGCAGCACGTATTCCAGCGCAACCTCAACACCGGTCAGCCCCCAGCCCTCAAGGATACTGATGAACTGGCGGATGCCCTCTTCGTTAGTGCGCTCGGATCGACCCACGTAAAAACAATCGCCTACCATCATCACGTCTCCACCCTCAAGGGTACCCGGTGCTGTGATGCGAGCGATATGGTCATCATCGAAAAATTGGCGGATGATTGGCTCCATCTCCTTAGCTTCGCCATTGCGGCTGTCAGCGCCGGGATTGTCGATGATGGCACCGCAGCGGGTGATGACAGCAGTGTCTTCCACGAAGCAGGAGTCGGGGTATTTTTCCAGGGCAGGCAGCACGGTGACCTCTACACCGCAGGATTTGAGGGCTTCTATATAGGCATCATGCTGGACAAGAGCCTTTTCGTAGATGGGTTTTCCCAACTCAGGGGCGCTGGTTATACCGTCACAGAGCGACCTTCCTGGCCGACGGACGATAGCGTGGGTGAATTTCTTCTCCATTTGAAAACCTCTTTCTTTTGTATGTTCTCCACATGTCAATGCGGAGGATTTTATCTTCACCACCAGGCAGGATTTTGCTTCCATTGCCGGATAGGATCTTACCTTCGCCGCCAGACAGGATCGCACCCGGACACTTCGTCATTCGGGAGGCGGCACTCAGACGGAATCGCGGGTGTTGCTCTCCCGCCTGAGTCTTTTGTTGCTCGGACATGTTTCGCTTCCTTTGCCGCGCAGAATGTCTTTCACTGTTTCCGCATCCAGCTTTACGATGGGAATGATGGGTTCAGGGGGGTCGTCGAAGTTGCCCAGCAGTTTCTCGTAATGATCCACATCACGCCACTTTCCCAGCTTGAATCCTGCATTTCTCATAGTTCCCACCAGTCGAAATCCCATGTTAAGGTGGAGTTTGTTGCTTGGTGGATTGGGTTTTGCCACTTTGCCATGGACGCTGCGGACACCTTGTATCTCAAGCAGCGCGAGCATGCGGGCATACAGCGCGCGCCCCAGTCCGCAGCTTCGATGGTTGCAACTCAAGTACACCGAGAGTTCTGCGGCCCAGTCATAGGCGGCACGTTCAAACAGGCGGCTCGCATAGGAAAATCCTACGGCGGCATCGCTTTTCTCCACGACGATGTAGGGGTAAAGAGAGATGCGTTCCTCAATGCGCCGACGGAACTCTTCCACACTGGGAACCTCATATTCGAAGGTGACCGGGGTGTCCACGTATGGCGCGTAAATTGCCCGGAGTGCAGCTGCGTCATCGAGCGTAGCGAGACGGTAGGTATAGACGGGTTCGTCCATGAGGTCCTCTTTCGAACAGACTCGAACAAACCCCACAAGCCCTACCCCCGGCCTAAGGATGAACCCACCTTGGTAGGTGGGTGCCCGCAGC
>CAZLKG010000063.1:0-9004 GCA_964560045.1 uncultured Slackia sp. | reverse complement strand
CCGAAAACCGCCGTAGGGCTTTTGCGCTCTATCACAATAAAGTGAACCTCGGTGTGCCTTTCTGACGCTACAATAAGCGGGTTCGTTTTCAAGACGCTGCTGGCCAGCGGCAATAAGCGTGCAAAGGAGGGCCCTCACCTTATGGCGAGAGTGTTTAATTTCTCCGCCGGACCTGCGGTTTTACCGGAAGAAGTGCTGCGTGAGGCAGCTTGCGAGGCGCTGGATTACAAAGACTGCGGCATGTCTGTCATGGAAATGAGCCATCGTTCTTCCATGTTCGAGGACATCATTGAAACTGCCGAGGCTGACTTACGCGAGCTTGTGGGTATTCCCGATAACTATCGTGTCCTCTTCCTTCAGGGGGGCGGATCGCTTCAGTTTGCAATGGTGCCCATGAATCTCATGCGCACCGGCCACGCCGACTACATCGTAAGCGGATCGTGGTCGAAAAAGGCCTGGCAGGAAGCGCGGCGCTTCGGCGATGCCCGCGCAATTGCCAGTTCGGAGAACGAGGGTTTCAATCGCGTTCCTGATCTGTCAGACCTGCGCATATCTCCGGACGCCGATTACGTATACATCTGTCAGAACGAAACCGTCTACGGCACCGCCTACCACCGTCTTCCTGACACCCAAGGGAAGCTGCTTGTAGCCGACATGTCCTCGTGTTTTCTGTCGGAACCACTTGACGTGGAGCGCTACGGTCTGATTTTTGCCGGAGCTCAAAAAAACATAGGTCCTGCGGGTGTGACTGTGGTTATCATCCGCGATGACTTGCTTTCCGGCGCCGACCTTTCGGACGTTCCTGTCATGCTGCAGTACAAGGTGCATGCTGAGGCCAATAGTCTGTACAACACGCCGCCGTGCTATGGCATTTATATCTGCGGGAAGGTGTTTGCGTGGCTGAAAACTCGAGGTGGTCTTGAGGCCGCGCAGGCGCGCAATCGAGAGAAGGCAGATCTGCTGTATGACTACCTTGATACAAGTAGCCTGTTCAGCGGCACGGCACGCTGTGAAGATCGTTCCCTCATGAACGTACCTTTTGTGACCGGCGATGCCAATCTGGATGATCGCTTTATTTCGCAGGCTCATGAGGCTGGACTCGTGAATCTCAAAGGTCACCGCAGTATAGGAGGCATGCGTGCGAGCATTTATAATGCGATGCCCGTGGAGGGGGTACAGGCGCTGGTAGAATTCATGGAGTGTTTCGAAGCATCGCATCCGCGCTCGTCGCGATCTATGTCGGGGGAGTAGGGCGGCCCGTCTTGCAACCCCGTCTTCTCGCAGCTGTGGCCTTCAGGCTACCCTGCGACTCCCCCTATCTTTTGAAGCCGTTTTCATCGGCGTCTTGTCAGATAAACCTTTCTCACTAAGAAGAATACAGAGGAACACTCATGAGGCGAATCAAAATTATTGACGACATTACCAAAGACGGTCGGGTGACGTTTGGGCCAGGTTATGAATTCGTGGAGGAGGACGATCAGGCAGATGCTATCCTCATCCGCTCCACCGACTTGCACGATTACGATCTACCCAAGAGTATTCGTGCCATCGCACGCTGTGGTGCAGGTGTGAATAATATACCAGTGGAAGAATATGCTCGTCGCGGTGTCGTGGTATTCAATTCCCCCGGAGCGAACTCCAATGCCGTGAAGGAAATCGTCCTCGCCATGATGATTCTGTCCAGTCGCGGTGTGGTACAGTCGATGGAATGGGTGCGCGCCAACGAAGACGACCCCGACATATCCGTACATGCCGAAAAGGCCAAGAAGACCTTTGTAGGCCATGAGCTTAAGGGAAAGCGCATCGGTGTGATAGGTCTTGGAAACGTGGGATCCAAGGTGGCTAACGCCTGCGTCCAGTTGGGCATGGATGTGTATGGCTATGACCCTTTTATCTCAATAGAGCACGCCTGGGCGCTTTCTCAGGAGGTTCAGCGCGTATCGACCCTCGTCGATCTGTGCCGTGGGTGCGACTATCTGAGTGTACATGTGCCTTCCAAAGCAGACACCATCCGCATGATTGGCGAAGAGCAGCTGGCCATGCTCGCTCCTGGTGCCGTGCTTATTAACTTTTCACGTGAGACCATCATTGATGAAGATGCCGTGCTCGCGGCTCTGCGTTCTGGCAAACTTGCATGGTTTGCCACTGACTTCGCCACACCCAAGACAGTAAAGATGCCCCGCACTTTTGTTACCACGCATTCCGGTGCCGGCACCGTGGAGGCTGAGGCGAATTGTGCTGACATGGCCATCGCCGAGCTTAAGGACTATCTAGAAAACGGCAATATTGCTAACTCGGTGAACTATCCCGCCTGTTCTATGGGTAAAGCACGAGCTGCGAGCCGCGTCGCCTGCTTACATGCTAACGTGCCCAATATGATCAGACAAATCACGGCAGTGCTTGCCAAAGACAACGCCAACGTTCAGCGTTTGGTGAACGAGAATGCCGGAGAGAACGCCTACACCATGTTCGACACCGATGAGCATCTTGACAGTAGCACCATTGAGGAACTGAGGCGCATCCCGTTTATCTATCGAGTGCGCGTGATCAAGTGAGCCTTGGTGCCGTGTTGGATACTAGGGTACCCGGCGCCTTTTTGCCTTGGTGGAATGTTGGAACCTGCGCGGCGGGGCGGAACAGAGCGCGGCAGGGCAGAGCAGGGTAGAGCGCGGCAAGGCCAGGCAGAGCAGGACAGAGCAGAGCGGGAAGGAGATCCCATGCTTATCAGACCGTTTGCGGCCATCAGGCCGAATGAGCAGGCGGCGTCACAGGTTGCGGCGCTGCCCTACGATGTGTATGACCGCAAAGAAGCTCGCCGTGCCGTGGAGGGTCAACCACTGTCGTTTCTCAATATCGATCGGCCCGAGACGCAGTTTGACCCCGATACTGATATGTACGCGCCTGAGGTATATACCAAGGCAAAAGAAGTCTTCGATGCCCGGATTGCTGACGGAACCTTCGTACAGGAAGACTCGCCCTGCCTTTATCTCTACGAGCTTGAGAATAAGGGTCATGTGCAGACGGGCGTTATGACCTGCTGTTCCATTGATGACTACCTAGATGGCACCATCAAGAAGCACGAGAACACACTTGAGGCCAAGGAGCAAGACCGCATAAACCACATTGATGCGCTCAATGCACAGACCGGCCCCATTTTTCTGGCGTATCGCGACGACGATAAGGTGGCCGCGCTGGTGAGCGCCGAGCGCGAAAGGCGTCCGCTGTACGATTTCACGGCAGAAGACGGCGTGGCGCATCGCGTATGGCGCATACAGGAAGCGGCTGGTATCGAGGCGCTCACGCAGGCGTTTGCGCAGGTTTCGGGGGCGTATATAGCGGATGGGCATCATCGTGCGGCTTCGGCCGTGAAGGTGGGCGTGGCCCGTCGTAAGACCATGCCCACATACGGAGGCACCGAGGAGTTTAACTATTTTCTCTCGGTGCTATTTCCGGCCAGTCAGCTGTCCATTCTTGCGTACAACCGTGTGGTACATGACTTAAACGGTTATGGAGTGGATGAGTTTTTGGAGCGCATCCAGGATACTTTTGAAATTCTCCACGAGCAAAAACAGCCGCTTGAGCCTGCGGATAAAGGAGCCGTGGCGATGTATTTGCAGGGAACATGGTACGGTCTGGGTGTGCTGTCCGAGTTTGAAAGCGACGATCCGGTTGCCGGACTTGATGTTTCAATTCTTCAAAATCTCCTGCTAGACCCTGTGCTGGGGATAACGGATCCACGCACCGATAAGCGCATAGAGTTCGTGGGTGGTGTCCGCGGTGCAGATGCGCTTGAACAGCGTGTGGCACTTGTTGATGAAGCTGCACGCAGGGCAGGTACGCTCGAAGAGCGAGGCCCAGCTGTTGCCTTCGCGATGTTTCCCACCTCGATTGAGGAGCTTTTGGCTGTGTCCGATGCTGGCATGCTCATGCCCCCGAAGAGTACATGGTTTGAGCCTAAGGTACGCAGCGGACTGTTCATCCATGGGCTATAAAACCGCAGAGGGTAGTGAGGGTATAGGAGCACCGAGACCTAACGGGTGCGCCTGTTAAGTTCTGCTCTGCTGCGCTGTTTTTGTTTTTTACCGCTTCGACCAATTCGATCGTCATGTCGCGTAACAGGTTTATCACAACCGGGGTTATACCGCCCCTATCAGGCACGCTATAGCGTATCATGGTGGGAATATCTCGATGTGATTCCCGTATGTCGAAAGGATTCCGTATGACACCATCCGCTTCTCTTGAGCGGACGGCTCCTGCCGTTCCCGCCGCCATGCCTTCCGATCCATCAAACCTTGCTGCCGACCCTGCCGTTATTGCGGAGGCAACCAAAAAGCTGCTGCCCCTCTACACCAATTTATCGGGTATCCACTCGATCGATCCGAGCTATTACTCCACATACGACGTGAAGCGCGGCCTGCGTAACGCAGATGGCACGGGAGTAGTGGTGGGCGTGACCAACATCTCCAACGTGCACGGATACGTGGTATCTGAAGGCGACAAGATTCCCGATGAAGGACGCCTATCCTACCGAGGATATAGCATCAATGATCTCGTAGACAACGTTGTGGCCGATCATCGCTTTGGCTTTGAGGAAACGGCATACTTGATTTTGGCGGGCCAGCTTCCCACAGCCGATCAGCTGTCGGGGTTCCGCAGACTGCTTGATTCGCAACGCAATCTGCCAGATGGCTTTACGGAAAACTACATTATGAGGCCGCCCTCACAAGACGTGATGAACGCCATGGCTCGTGCGGTGCTGCAGCTCTATGCCTTCGATCCGCACGCTGAGGACAGGACGTTTGAACATGAAATCGACGCAGCTATTATGCTGCTCTCACGCCTCCCGCGCATAATGGTGCTCTCGTATCATGTGATGCGCAGCAAGTTTCACGGCGAATCTATGTTCATTCATCATTACACTCCTGGTCAGGGTACGGCGGAAACGATCCTTTCTACGCTGCGCCCCGATCGCTCCTTCACCGATCTTGAGGCTCACGTCCTAGATCTCATGCTCATGCTGCATGCCGAACACGGTGGCGGCAACAACTCCACGTTCACGTGTCGCTGTCTTAGCAGCGCCGATACCGATCCATATTCTGCATATGCCGGCGCGATCGGTAGTCTTAAGGGGGCGCGCCATGGCGGAGCGAACAATCGCACGCTGGATATGACTGATGACATCAAAAAGCACGTAGCCGACATCACCGATGAAGGTCAGGTGGCAGATTATCTGCGCAAAATTGTGCGCAAAGAAGCCTATGATCGTACGGGTCTGATTTATGGTATGGGCCACGCCGTGTATACCATGAGCGACCCTCGTGCCGTGTTGTGTCACAAATACGCTGAGCGCTTGGTTCAAGGTTCCGAGCACGAAGCCGAGTTCCGCCTTTTGGAAATTATCGAACGTTTGACCCCTGAACTTTTAGCTGAGGTTGGGAAGAGCAAAGAAATCTGTGCCAACGTTGATCTTTACAGCGGATGCGTATACAGCACACTCGGCATTCCGCGCGGGTTGCTCACCCCCATCTTTGCCTGTGCCCGCATGGCGGGATGGGCGGCACACCGTGTTGAAGAAATCATCTCCAGCAAACGCATTATGCGTCCGGCCTACAAAAAAACCGGCCATGCTCGCTCCTTCATTCCCATGAGTGAGCGCTAAGAGCTTACGGGGCGCAGTGTGCTCGGTCTTGGCATGTTTTTGCTCGACAAAGAAGGTAGGAAAAGAGACCAAGCGAAAGGTTCAAAGTGAACTCCGACACAAAGACCATTCTTGTCACCGGTGGTGCCGGGTTTATCGGCAGCCACACCTGTGTTGAGCTTTTGCAGATTGGCTACAACACTGTGGTAATTGACGATTTGTCCAACTCCAGCGAGAAGTCTATCGAGCGTGTGCGAACCATTGTTGCCCGCGCTGAAGCTGAAGGCAAGGCTCCTGCGGGCGCATCCGAAGGCCTCACCTTCTATCATGAAAACGTTCTCAACCGTGAGGCTCTAGATCGCATTTTTGACGAACATGATATCAGCGGCGTTATCCACTTTGCCGGGTTTAAGGCCGTGGGAGAAAGCGTGGAAAAGCCGCTTGAGTACTACTACAACAACATCACCAACACGCTCGTGCTGTGCGATGTGATGCGTCGTCACGGTTGCAAGAGCATCGTGTTTTCCAGCAGCGCCACCGTATACGGCGAACCTGACAGCGTGCCACTGTCGGAGACTGCTCCAAAAAAGTCCGCCACCAATCCTTATGGTTGGACCAAATGGATGATTGAGCAGATACTGACCGATCTTCACACCGCTGATCCCGAATGGAACATCGTCTTTCTGCGCTACTTCAATCCCATTGGTGCACACGAAAGCGGACTCATTGGCGAGGATCCCAAGGACATTCCCAACAACTTGGTGCCCTATGTGGCACAGGTGGCAATTGGTAAACTGCCCACCGTGCGCGTGTTCGGAAACGACTATCCCACACCTGACGGCACCGGTGTGCGCGACTACATTCATGTGGTGGACTTGGCGCGCGGTCACGTTGCGGCGCTCGACTGGATGGATGGAAAGACGGGTGTTGAGGTAGTGAATCTGGGTACGGGAAAAGGTTCTAGTGTGTTTGACGTAGTGGCCGCATTCAGTCGCGCATGTGGACGTGAGCTGCCCGTGAACATCCAGGCCCGTCGCGCGGGTGATGTGGCCGAAAATTACGCCAATCCCGCGAAGGCCAAAGAGCTGCTCGGTTGGGAGGCCGAGTACGACCTCGACCGCATGTGTGCCGACAGCTGGCGTTGGCAGTCGATGAACCCCAACGGCTACGCCGACGCCGAATAAGCACGTCGTCCGTCTTGCCACAGCCGGTTTCTAATCGGTGAGAAACCTCCGGTTTCCTGGAACCCTGGCACCTGCTGGAACCTGCAGGAAAATGCCGGGGTTCTTGCTTTGTGGTGGCGATTGTCTCGGAGGCTGCGCAAACTGAATACGGGTACATTCTGACACTCTTACGCTTTTTGCGCTTTCTCGCGACCCCCTGTTCCTTCTATGTAACGGCGTGGATACGGTTTGTCTTTTCGTCAACAGCATTGGTCGGCTGCGCTATCCTGCAAAGGATTTACCAAGAATCTGTCTTCCGGCATGTACGTGTTGGCGCGTTTACTTCCATCACTACACCGATCGTTATCTGCTTCGCTCGTGGTCTTGCCGGGACAGGGCTGGGTGGCCGCCGTGATTATGTCATCGGCGCATTCCCGCACAACGAGAAGGCAGGAAGCATGCTTGAACTCAGGGATATAAAGAAGGATTACGTTTCCGGCGATGCTGTAGTGCACGCTCTCAAGGGAGTGAGCGTGCAATTCCGCGACAGCGAGTTCGTAGCCGTGTTGGGTCAGTCCGGCTGCGGCAAAACAACGCTGCTCAACATTATCGGCGGTCTTGATCAGTACACTTCGGGCGACTTGCTTATCAAGGGCGTATCTACCAAGAAGTATACGGATCGCGATTGGGATTCCTATCGCAACCACAGCATAGGATTTGTGTTCCAAAGCTATAACCTCATTCCTCACCAGAGCGTCTTAGCTAACGTGGAGCTTGCTCTCGCGCTTTCCGGCGTATCTAAGCGCGAACGCCGCAAGCGTGCTCGTGAGGCGCTTGAACAGGTGGGACTGGGCGATCAACTGCATAAAAAGCCCAACCAAATGTCCGGTGGGCAAATGCAGCGTGTGGCCATCGCCCGAGCCTTGGTGAACAATCCTGACATAGTGCTGGCAGATGAGCCTACCGGGGCGCTCGACTCGGAAACCAGCGTGCAGGTGATGGAGATTCTTAAAAAGATCGCAAAAGATCGCCTGGTGATCATGGTTACGCACAACTCCGATTTGGCTTATCAGTATGCCAATCGTATCGTGCAGCTCAAAGATGGTGAGTTGGTTGATGACTCCAACCCTTCCCAGATTGCCGAAGAAGAGCGTGTTGAGCCGGGGGATCGGACGCTCATAAAAGCATCGGGTACCTCCATGAGCATGAGCACGGCGTTTTCTCTTTCGCTCAATAACCTTTTCACCAAGAAGGGCCGCACGATTCTCACCGCCTTTGCGGGATCCATCGGCATCATCGGCATCGCGCTGATTCTTTCGCTTTCAAGCGGTGCCCAGGACTACATCAGAGAGATGGAAGAGTCCACGATGGGCAGCTATCCGCTGACCATTCAGGCTTCCACTATGGATTTGACCTCATTTTTGGGCAGTATGATGGGCACGATGCAAGATAGCTCATCGTCCTCAGAGGAGGGTGTGGTACAGTCCAAGGATGTCGTCACGAGTATGGTGACCTCCCTGGCCAATGACACCACCGAAAACGATATGGCGTCTATCAAGGAGTGGCTTGACTCCAATCCCGATGACATCCAAAGCTACGTCACCGAGATTCAATATACCTACAGCACGCCACTCAATGTCTACCGCGAAACCGAGGACGGCGAATACGTGCAGGTCAACCCCTCCACGGTCATGGAAGCGCTGGGAATGTCCACCGGTAGTGTCATGGAATCTGACCTGATGTCAGCCATGGATAGCAGTTATGACGTGTGGGTTGCCCTCCTGGATAACCAGGAGGTGGTGGAGCGTGACTATGATTTGGTGGCTGGCAGCTATCCGCAGGAGTGGAATGAGGTGGTCATCCTTCTGGATTCCAACGGCAATATCTCGGATTACACCCTGTATTCGCTGGGCCTCAAAGACCAAGACGAGCTGAGCGCCATGATGACCGACGCGTTGGCCGGGCGTGAGCTTGAGGAATCCGAGGTGGAGGAGTACACCTATGAGGAGCTGATGAACCTGACCTTCAAGCTGGTACCCCAGACGGCCTACTACGAGGAGCAGGAGGATGGCACCTGGGTTGACATGTCCGAGTATGCTGACTACGTAAACCAAATTGCGGCTGCGGGTGATGAAATCAAGGTGGTGGGCATCGTCATGCCCTCCGAGGATTCCTCCTCAAGTGGTAGCCACCTCATGTACGG
>CAZLKG010000062.1:0-9106 GCA_964560045.1 uncultured Slackia sp. | reverse complement strand
CCTTTACCATAACGGCGTCGGCGTCTGAGGACGGCTACTACTCCTTTAGCGGAATCCCTTCCGGAACCTATGCCGTGCGCTTTGACTTTGAATCCGATGATGATGGGCCGATGGGGCAGTTCGACGTCTCACCGCGCGATCAGGGTACCGATGAGGATCTTAACTCTCACGGCGAGGGTGTTTACACCACCAAGAATGGAGGATCATACGAAGAGAATGAACGTACTGACGTCGAGAACACCAGCTACTGGCTAACCCATGCGATCATACGGGGAATCGTCCTTGCACCCACTGAGGATTTTTGGAATGAGGATAAGCTCATCTACATAAACGACGACAACGACGTCGGGCTGTGTATATGTCAGGGGAGCATAACGCTGTATAAGGTCAGCGAGTCCGGCGAAGAGCTTGAGGGCGTGCAGTTTATGCTTGAGGTGCTCACCTACGACTCCGACAGCGGGCAGAGCACCTGGGTGGAACTTAAAAGAGATACAACCGGATCGGACGGATATCTTACGTTCTCGGATCTGGAACCCGGCACGTACAGAATCACGGAGCTGACCTCTGTGGACGGAAGCTCTCTTTTGGCCGAACCCGTTGAGATAGAGATTCCGGTTACAGGCAATATTGTTGGGACGACCAAGGATCCGTCGTACATGAATAATGACAACGTAGGTTATTGGCTCGACGTGGGTTATACGATCAAAAACGGGGAGGTCTTTGATCTTCCGCTGGCCGGAGACGGATACGGAGTCCTGTACTATATCGCCGCAGGCATCTTCTGCATTGTGGTGGGAGGCATTGCCGTGGCACGCGTCTGTGTCGCTCAGCGAAGGAAGCGCGCGTGATCCTGTGGGTTCACGGCCTGAGGATAAGGCTGTGAAGCAGGGCCGGGGGCTTACTTATATCCGGCGTGTATTGCCACGATGCCGCCAGCCATGTTTTTCCATCGTACGTTCTCAAAACCGGCATTTTGCAGTGCGGCAGCAAAGGTTTTCTGGTCGGGGAAGGCGCGGATAGAGTCTGCCAGATAGACGAATCCCTTGACGTCTCCGGTGAAGAGCTTGCCCCAAAAGGGGATCATAACCTTGAGGTAGACGTTATACAGGGCGCGCCATATTGGGTTTGGAGGCGTGGAGAATTCCAGGCAGGCGAACGTTCCTCCGGGCTTGAGCACGCGGTAGACCTCGGCGAGCGCCTGTTCTCGGTCGGGAATGTTGCGAATCCCGTAGGCCATGGTCACCGAATCGAAGGAATCATCATCATAGGGGATGTCCTGGGCATCAACCACCTCGAAGTCAATAGGCACGTTTCGCCCTGCGCCTTGTCGGGCGCGCTCGCGTGCCACTTCAAGCATCTCCGGTACGAAGTCGGTTAGCTGGATATGAGCCGGTGGCGTTCGCCTTGCGGCTGCATAGCTCACGTCTCCGGTTCCTCCGGCAAGATCCAAAAGACTGCTTTCGGGGGTCAGGTTTGCCGCATCGACCACGGCGTTGAGCCAATGCCTATACAGCCCGAAACTTGACGCCGCATTGAAGCGGCCGTATTTTCGGGCGATGGCTCCGAATACTTTCTTGACGCGTTCCTCTGAGACAAAAGCCGGTGCTTCTTCTCCCGTTGCCGTGTCCACTACGGTATGTTTTGCGCGGATATCCTTTATGGAATCAGAGCCGGAATCCATGACGGATGCCCTCGCTGCTTTCCTTAGGTATTCACCCGAAGTCGTTTTTTTCGGAGCGCTTGAAGTCCGGTCATCTGGGGTCTGCGAATTCTGCCTGCCTGCGATCCGAGAAGACCGGTTTCCTGCGGTCTGTGTGGTTGCACAAGATACCGTTGAATCGTCCAGTGAAAGGGTATTGGTCATAGTTAGGTGCCTTCTCGTATCTGCCCTTGGGTGGAATTCTGGTTTTTGAGCGACAAACTTGTGCCGTGCGCGATTTTAACCCGACTGAAGAGTATAGCCCAGTTGCAATGCGCTATTATGTCCGCATGCTGTTACTTGCTGAACATATCATCCCCGTCACCTCAGATCCCATTGATGATGGTGCGGTTTTGGTGCGTGACGGACGCATCGTCGAAATTGGCGGTGCACAACGCATGAGGTCCCGCCACCCCAAGGAGGAGGTGCGCGACTTCGGTAGGGCCGTCATCATGCCCGGCTTTGTGGACTGCCACACTCATCTGGAGTACACGGTCTTACGTGGCATTGTGCACGATGTCCCTTATGCCGAGTGGCTGGCTATGGAGCACGCCAAGGCCGACATGATGACCCGTGATGATCGCTATGATTCCGCGCTTGTCGGCTGTATGGAAATGCTTTCCGGTGGCGTGACTACTGTAGCTGACTTCACCAGCACGGGTGCCTCATGCGAGGCCATCAATGATATGGGTCTGCGCTCGGTGATATATCGTAGCGTAGGTGTCCCGGAAAAAGCCAAGGTTGATGATGCGGTCAAGGCCGCCGTGAAAGACGTGCGTGCCTGGCGTGAAACCTCCGATACTGAGCGCATTGCGGTGGGCATTGCTCCTAAGGCTCTGCACGCTTGCCACCCCTCGATCTTCTCCAGCGTCAACGCCCTTGCTGCCGGGATGGGTCTGCCGGTTGCCATGCATATGGCCGGTAGCTATGAGGAACTTCGCTACATTCGCGACGGTGCCACACCCCTTTCGGTGCGCGGCATCTCCAGGGACACGGACAGTCTGACCGATCGTCCCATGTGGCTCCCGACGGGCGTCACTCCCGTGAATTATGCGCTCAATTGGAATGCCTTTGATGCCGAAAACACCTTGGCGGTGCATTGCGTACATGTGGATGATCATGACATCGCTAAGCTCAAAGCGCACGATGTCGCCATTGCGGTGTGTACGCGGTGCAATGCCCAGCTGGGCATGGGCTTGGCACCGCTTCCGAAGTTTTTGCAAGCTGGAATCCGTGTCGGTCTTGGCACCGATTCGCCTGCCGCGACTGACTCAGCCGATATGTTCACCGAGATGCGCCTTGGCATGCTCATTCATCGCTCCGTCAATCGCAACATATTCCTCAGTGCGTCTACGATGCTTGAGCTTGCCACCATGGGTGGCGCTCGTGCGTTGCGCATGGATGATGAAATTGGCAGCCTCGAACCCGGCAAAAGAGCTGACATCACCGCCATTGATTTGTCTGGGTCTCGCCAGATGCCACTTGTCGATCCGGTTGCAGCGGTTGTCACCGGTGCGGCTGTGGCTGATGTTTTGTTCACGATGGTTGGCGGCGAAACTCGCTACGAGCGCGGGGGTGTGTGGCGCAATCGCTACGGTGCCATTGACTCTGCCTCCGTTTCCCATCGTGTCGCTCAGATCCGCGGGAAACTGCGGGGTGAGTATGTCCCGGCGTAAGCTGTCCGCCAAACAAAAAGAGGCGCGTTTTGAAGCCGCTTTGCGTCGCGAAGAGGCAGCGCGCCGTCGCCGTGAAGCAGCTGCGCGCACCAAGAAAATCTTCACCGTGGTGATATGCGTCATTTTGGTGTTGGCGTTGGGCATTCCTACGGTTGCCATTATGGCCATGGGGGGCTCTTTATAGTTCTTTGTAGTCCTCATCTCAGGAGATCATCTCGGATTTTCAGGAGATGATCTCGAAAGGAATTTTGTTTCCCACGCCCGGGGTTGCTAAAACGTCACCGTCGCGCGTGACAAGTATCGCTTCTATTTCGGGATGCTCGCATGTAAATTCAAGGGCTCGGTCGGCTCCCATGATGATAAGTGCGGTGGTGAATCCGTCGCCCTCAATTGACGTGCGCGATATCACGGTGGCGCTTAAAAGATCCGTGTGAGCGGGAAATCCCGTTTTCGGATCGAGGATGTGATGGTACAGCACGTCCTCGCGTGTGAAGGCCCGTTCGTAGATTCCGCTTGTTACCACAGAGCCTTCGTGTATTGCCACGGTGGCAAACGACTCTATCGCAGACATCGCGCCTGAGGGTAGGGGCTTGCGGATGCCTACGCGCCACGGTTTGCCGTCGTGCTTTCCTCCCATCACGGCAACATTGCCGCCGAGGTTGACCAAGGCGTGATCTATACCGTGCTCACGAAGAAGCGCCAGGATCGCATCGGCGATGTATCCTTTCGCAATGCCCCCCAAGTCAATGCAGGCAAGCGGGTCATCCAAGGATATCTCGCCGTTTTGAACACATACGGTGTGGTAGTTCACGTGCTTAAGCGCTTGGGACACTTCGGCAGCGTCTGGGATAATGCCGCGTTTGAAGTCCCAAAGTCGCGTGACGCTGCCCATGGTTATGTCGTATCTGCCCTCCGATTCACGGCAGTAGGCAAGCGCGGTTTTAACAAGCGCGGCAAGCTCGGGATCCACAGAGAGAGGACGCCCTTTGGCGCGGTTCACACCATAGAGCTGGCTTTCGGGATTGACGTGCGAAAACAGGTTCTCATAGCGCTTGCACAAGGCGAGAACCTCATCAAGAATCTTTTCGTCGTCGGTCTCGGCGCTGACGGAATTAAGGGTGTTGAAAAGAAAGAAGTTTCGATGGAGCATGACATTTCCAACCGTGATCGCTCAATGATATAAAACCAGTATACTTTTTTCTGTCAGCTGAACGTCCCGGATTCGTGGTTGTTGGGAAAAAGAAAAAGGGGATGGTTTTGAGATGTGGGATGGGTACACGTCTTTGGTAAAGCGCCTCGGTGCGTTTGGAACCCTTGCTTTTTTTCTGTTCTGCGCGAGTTCGCCCCTTCTGTTTCCCGTGTTTGACATCTGGCGCGTACTTGTTTCCTTTGAGGTTGCCAGACAGTCGTTTTTCCCGTCGGCATCTTTCTACGATGCTCTGCCTCTTTCGGCCATGTTCACTGCGCTCGTGTTTTTGTTCGTATGCCTTTTCAAAACGGCATATGCGCGCATAAGTTCTAAGGTGATGATCTCGGCTCTTTTTTGCTGCGTACTCGGATACGTGCTCATCAATCTTTTGGGTGTCGGTCGCCTAAGCAGCGAATTGATAGGAACCGGCTGCGGGCTTGCTCTGGGGTATAGCTCTGCGGTGATGGCTTTGTTCTGGGTGGGAAATCTCCATTTTTCCGATTTTCGGGGTGCGCTGTTTTTAGCCTGGGTCGCCGCATGTGCCTTGTTTATAAACATTGCCGTGATGGGGCTTCTCGAGGACAAGGTTGTGCGCATCTGCCTCACGTCAGAGGCGCTGCTTTCCGCTCTCGGATGTGCTCGACTTTTTCTAAATCGCCAGTGTGAAGAGGAACTGTCAACCAGAGCTGGATCCAATTGGTGGGATGTCTTTGGTCGTTTGGATATATCGATGGTTGAGGGCGCTGATGACTTCGAAACGCCATCCGCCCGTGCACTCTTTTTGATCGTTGTGCCAGCTGCCATCCTTCTTTTACTCGTGGCCGACCTCGGTCTGATCCACGAATTCGACTGGAACATGATGCCCGTTGTGGCAGGCGGCATTGCGGTTGTTGCGGTCATGCTTCCACTGCTGCGCATGCAATCCGACCAGGCTCTCATCAACGTCACCTACCGTTTCTTTCTTCCGCTTGTGGCTTTCGCTAGTTTTGCTCTGGCGGTTTTTCTTGGTGAACCCTTGGGGCGTTCGGTGATGATAGCCGGGGCATTTTCGTTTTGTACGGCGTACACGCTTGCGATGTCGGCGATGCTTTTCGCGATGGCAGGACGCATGCGATCTCTCGGCCTGCCGGTGGCGAGCATGATGATCATCGTGGGCTGTCTGGTGTGTATGCTGTCCAACGCCAACTCAGGCTTTGATGTATTGGAGGCGTATCGCTATCGCATTCTTGTCGTGCTGCTTGCGGCGGCGGTGATAGCTCTTCCGTTCACACCGAGCTCGCGGTTATGGCGCGTGGTGATCAACGGGATAGAGGCGGTGGAGCGGGATGCTCAGGATAAGCAAGAGGGCTATGCGCGCCGTTGCGAAGAGGTCTCTCGTGAATGTGGCCTCACAGCCCGTGAAGCCGAGATTTTGCTCATTTTGGGTCGTGGCCACACCTCGGGCTTTATCGCCAAGGAACTCACGGTGGCAGAATCCACGGTGCGTACTCACAGGAAAAACATTTACCGCAAGCTCGGCGTATCATCGCGTGAGGCGCTTTTCAATCTTCTTGATGAGGGACAAAATGCCGCACGCCTTTGACAGATTCGCTTAATATCAATCTGAACAGGCGAGATGCGTGTATACCCCATTTCGTCCAGAAAGAACAACTGCGTTTTGATGCAAAAATCCCGCGTTTTGACGATAGATTTGGAATTTTGAACCTGCTTAGGATGCTTTTATCACGTGCGAGAGCTTCGCGAACCATTCCTAAGGAGGGAGTCATCATGAAACTTCAATCTTGTCGTCGCGGTTTCAGTAGACGCGATTTCTTCAAGGGCAGCATCGTTGTTGCGCTTGGTGTGGCGGGTGCTGGCGTATTGGGTGGGTGCACAGCTTCTGCCTCCAATCAAGACGACGATGGGTCTGCTGCCGACACAGCTGCGAGCGCTTCCGTCATTCTTCATCGTGGCTATGGCGCTGCCCATGGTGAGAGCTGCTTCACAAGCGTTGTGGTTGCCACCGCTGAGGACGGTACCATTCTTGGTGCGCGAATTGATGACTTCCAATTCTTGGATGAGACCACCGAAGGTATTGTGGGTGTTCCGAACTCCGATGCGAGTCTTGCGGAGGGCATTGTTGATGGTATGGTGCTCATGTCCAAATACGAAAACAGCGATGCGTATTCAGCTCTGATGAGGGAAAAGGCTGATGCCACGGTGCCCTGGGCCGAATCCATGCAGGCCATTGAGGCGTATTGCGTAGGCAAGATGCCCTCTGATTTAGAAGGCGTTGCGGCTGATGCCGTTTCGGGTGCCACACTGGTTGACACGGCGAACTATCTTGCATTGGTCGCAGAGATTGCAGGGGATGATTATCATACATCCTCCGGCACCTACACCGGTGATGGTTCCGACCTCGAACTGGGCCGCTCCTATGTCGTTGCGCACGGCGACTCGACCTTCTGCGATGCCGTTTCGCTCGTGCAGGGCGACACCCTTGTGGCCACCAGTATCGACGAATTCCAGTTCTCCGATGCCGATACCTATGAGGGCGTTCCGAACTCCGATGGCAGCTTCGGCGAGAACTATGCTGATGGCGTGGTACTTATGTCGAAGGCCGTGAACAGCGCAGTCTACTTCAACGCCATGCAGGAGAAGGGCGGTGCGACAACGCCGTGGATTGAGTCCATGCAGGCTATCGAGGACTACTGTGCGGACAATGCCATCGAAGACGTGGTTGCGGACAATGTTGATGCGGTGTCTGGTGCCACGCTCGTGGACACTGTCAACTACGTGGCAGCGGCACAGACGGCTGCTCAGAGCGTCTAGGGCGTCTCCCTCTCTTTAGGGTGAGTGGATTGTGTTCCTCGCCCTTTCTTTGGCTCTGTTAGACTACCGTTGACACGACAGTTTCTTCCGCAGATGATTAAGGCCGCACACAATACCAACGTGCGTGTGGTTTCGGTTGCTGCAGTTTCAGGTGCTGCAATTTTGGACGCGGGACTATATCTCACTGTGTTAACGCTGCTCTGACAGAGCCTTCTTTCATGGAGGACACAAAACAGGGAGGGGCCTTATGGACAATCTGCCGCACGGATGGGAGAAACGCTCCTCCAAACAAACGGTCGCTATTGTTTTGCTAGTTCTTATGTCCATGGTATTGAGCTTTGTTGAAGTGCCCATCGTTCCTGCGGCACAGTGGCTGAAATATGACACATCGGGTGTGATGTCCCTCATCGCGGTCATACTGTATGGGCCCTGGATCGGAATCGGGGTTGCTGTCGCCTCCTGGGTTCCCCACCTTATCAACGATCCCATTGGTGCGTTCATGAACATCGCAGTCACGGTGACGCTCATCCTTGTAGTGGGTGAGATGTATCGGCGCAAACCCTGCTTCAGTCGCGCGATACTGGGCTGTGCCTGTGGGACGGTGATTGCGTGCGTTGTGGCCATTTGTCTTAATTTCGTGGTAACTCCTGCTTATACGGGTGCAACCTACGAAGAGGTTGTCGCTTTGGTGTTACCGGCACTTCTGCCCTTTAATGTGTTTAAGGCGGTAGCTAATTCGGTTCTTGCCGTTGCTTCGTATCGCAAACTTGCCGCAGTGGTTGATAAGACCCATCTGCCGGGTGCACAGGACAATGCACAGGAGAAAAATTAAGGCACGTGAAGTGGCTTTAAGATACGTAGGCGAGATAGGTTAGGTAGCTCTGGGCGCTTTCCGGGACACAGAAGGTTATGCTTTGTCCGCATGTCTCTATGGTGGCATAGGATGAGTCGTCGTAGAGGGTGACCGTGGCGGAAACACCGTCAACCGAAGTGCTGTAGCTGCCGGTTGCCTGCACATCGCTTGGAAGGGATGTGATTGACCAAGACGTGATGTCCAGGTTGTCGATTATGGTGCGCGCTTCCCCTACGTTTATTCCCAAGGCTGACGCGATGGTTTCAGCGTTGGCGTTGAGGGCATTTTGAATGGTTTCCTTTATTCCCGAGGCATCAATTGCGGTGTTGATGACGTCGTTTTTTGTGTCATCAACGAGGCTGTCCAGCGAAGCATCGGAGAAGAAAAGGGAGTACACGCCAAAGCCAATAACGGTCACAAGAGCAATATAGAAAATGGCCTTAATGATCCGTAGCATCAAACACCTGCTTTCAAAAAGGTCTCTTCGTTGCGATACCCAAAAAGGCATACTCCACCTTTTCTCTCGAGGCGAACGAGCTGTGTTCACCTTGAGAAGGGTTCACCTCTGCTACTCTAGGGGCAAAATTCGGGATCCATCGAATGTTCGTGAAACGCGCACGCTTGCTACAAAGGAGCCGAAAATATGAAGGGTCTTCACATTTTTAGAAACTTGCCTTCCAGGAGGTATCAAGGGTATTACCAGGGAAAATATTCCTTCGGTTTCCCATAAGGTGGGGCGGGAGACAGTGCGGAGAAAAAAATAAATCCCACATTTCAAATTTTTATTGACTCAAGACTAAAAAGGGGCGTAGAATACCGCCTCGCGCCAGCGGACAACTGCGGCGCAACCCGCCCCGTAAAGGGGCGCGGGGGACCTT
>CAZLKG010000061.1:0-9204 GCA_964560045.1 uncultured Slackia sp. | reverse complement strand
ATATGTTTGGTGCCCGTGTTTGTGGTTATCATCATCAGTCCCTGGCCGGCCTGGATCGGGTTTGACTGGCTTGGCGCGTGGAAGAGTTGGATTGCGGCTGCGGTGTTTGTCAGTATCTCATGCACCGACTGGTTGGATGGCTACCTCGCACGCAAGCGCAATGAGGTGACCGATTTCGGTAAATTCATGGATCCTCTCGCCGATAAGATTCTTGTCACTGCGGCCTTGCTCGTGCTTGTGGAGATGGGTGCGCTGCCGAGCTGGGTGGCGCTCGTGATCGTGGCGCGCGAGTTCATCGTATCCGGTGTGCGTATGGTGGCGGCGAGCAAAGGCGAGGTCATTGCCGCATCCTGGTACGGCAAGTTCAAGACCGTGTTCCAGATGATTGCCATTGTGCTGTTCGTGGTCAAAGAAAGCCCCATCATCGGTGAGTGGTCTCAGACGGTCTACGGCATTCTCTACGGCTTGAGCTGGCTTGTGATGGCTATAGCCCTGGTGCTCACCATGGCTTCCATGTTGGACTACATCTCTAAGGCACGCCACTTGATAGGGTTCAAGCCCCGCCGCTCAAACAAGGGCGCTTTTTCAAAGGGGGCGGATGGATGTCTTGATGTCAAGACGGATGACACCTCTCTGGAAGGTCGCGTGCTTTCTGCTGCCATCGAGGCCGGGCTTCTCCTGGGTACCGCCGAAAGCTGCACGGCAGGTCTTATCGCGGCAACCCTGGCTAATGTGCCGGGATCCTCTGGTGCTCTTGCGGGCGGAATCGTGAGTTATGCCAACGAGGTCAAACGCGACCATCTTGGCGTTGATGGACACGTGCTTTCTGAGCAGGGAGCGGTCAGCGAAGCGGTAGCTTGCCAGATGGCCAAGGGAGCAAGAGAGGCCCTTTCGGTGGATGTGGCCATATCTGCCACGGGAATTGCCGGACCTGGGGGAGGTAGTGCGGACAAGCCCGTGGGAAGTGTGTGGATAGGCGTCTCCTCATCCCTGGGAACGCGGGCTGTGAGCTATCACTTCAAGGGCGAGCGCTCCGCCGTGCGCACCCAGACGGTTGAGGCGGCGCTTGCGCTCATGCTTGAAGAAATTGGACGGGTGCGTATTCAGTGTTCGTCTTCTCCTTCGGCTTGAAGCAGCCACCCTGCATAGGCATGTCCTTTCCCCATTTACCTGTCTGAATATGTGCTACGGGCATTGTGGAGAACAGGGTTGGATTCTGATGAGTTGCGGAGAATGTTTGGGTGAGGGGACTGGGCGCATATGAGGAAGATCCCGTCTTAATCCACACAAAACATCGGCAAGATTCCGGCAGCGTTTCGGCAAGATTTGCATGTTTAGATGAGTCATATCGAAGGTAGCGAATATGGGTATCGAATGTGGCGCAATTCTAAGGTCTACTGGCTTGATTATTTGACCTGCGTCCCTTGACATGGGAACATATGTTCGTGATAATGGGTGTCCTTCAAGAAAAAGCGAACGCTTTTTCGTTTTTTCCAAGATGGGCTGGCGCACAATGCAAGGAGAATGGATACAGGAGCATTCATGAATCAAGATAGAGAGAAGATGCTGAAACTTGCCACCGATCAGATAGAGCACAAGTTTGGACAGGGTTCCATTATGAAGCTCGGTCAGGATGACAACCTTGAAGTGGGTGTCATTCCTACAGGATCTTTGCCCCTGGATGCTGCCTTGGGAATTGGCGGGGTTCCCCGTGGAAGAATCGTAGAAATCTATGGCCCTGAGTCAAGTGGTAAGACCACGCTCGCTCTGCAAATTTTGGCCGAGGCCCAAGCGCTTGGAGGAATAGTTGCGTTCATAGATGCGGAACACGCGCTCGACCCGACGTATGCGGCGCGTATCGGTGTGGACATCGATGAGGTTCTCATCTCCCAGCCCGATACCGGTGAGCAGGGACTTGAAATTTGCGATATGCTCGTGCGCTCAAATGCGATAGATGCCATCGTTATAGACTCAGTGGCGGCGCTTGTTCCCAAGGCCGAAATTGAGGGTGAAATAGGTGACAACAACGTGGGACTTCAGGCCCGGCTCATGTCGCAGGCGCTGCGCAAACTTGCAGGATCTCTTTCCAAATCCAATACCACCTGCATCTTCATCAACCAACTTCGCGAGAAAATTGGCGTGATGTTCGGCAACCCCGAAACGACCACGGGTGGTCGAGCCTTGAAGTTCTTCTCCAGCGTGCGTATTGATATCCGTCGCATTGAAACCCTCAAAAACAAGTCAGGGGAGTCGGTGGGGAACCGCGTGCGTGCCAAGGTGGTTAAGAACAAGGTCGCGCCTCCTTTTCGCCAAGCCGAGTTTGACCTGATATACGGGACGGGTATCTCTCGTGAGGGTTGCATCGTGGACATGGGTGTTGCGGCCGGGGTCGTCAAGAAAAGCGGAGCCTGGTACACCTATGGCGAGCAACGCCTCGGACAAGGTCGTGAGGCTGCCAAAGAGATGCTTCGCACCAATCCCGATGTGCGGGATGAAATCGAGGCAAAGGTGCGTACTCATTTTGATATTCCCCTTATCGCAGCCTCTACATCCGATGAAAAATGACTGCTGAGCGAAAGATCTCATCCCAATGCCTTACATAGACAATGAACCTTTCGGCGAAACTACCCTCATGAAGCGTGATCCTGCGATCGGATACCCCTTAAAAGGGAAGGAAAAGGCGTTTGCCAAGGTGCAGCGTTTGGCGTGTGCGCGTGAGCGGTGCCAAAGCGAACTTCGGGCGCGTCTTGAGCGCGATGGGTTTTCCCCTGAGGATGCCGATGAAGCAATCGCGCGTGCCGTTGCGTGTGGCCTTGTGGACGACCTGCGCTATGCGGAAGTCCTGACGCGCTCGCGAATCGCTCAGGGCAAGGGGCGCTGCGGCATAGAAGCAGAACTTTCCCGTGCAGGGATTGACGTATGTGCTCTTCCCGGGTGGCCCGACGAATTCTTTTCCCAGGAAGAGGACTCTGAACTGAAGCGTGCCATAGCACTTCTGCACAACAAGCCTCCCCGCGCCAAAGACATTCGTGCTGCCGCATTTCGCCGGCTCGTACAAAAAGGATACAGCCACCACGTGGCCTGCGAGGCAACCCGGCGCTTCTGCGAGGAGGCGCGCTAGATCCTAGGAGCGCTAGGGACTCTAGGAGCGCTAGGGATTCAAGGCGCAGCCTAGGTATGTCCAAGAAAATGTCCACACCTCCGCCCGTCGTGCTCAGAATTTCAATTGAGGGTTAAGGTGCCAAACACCCGCTTCCCTAGAAACAAACGCTGTTGGGACGTATGACAAACTCCTTGAACTTTGAAATATGGGCACTTGGAACTCTCAGCGTCATGCGCACTCCCGCCTCGTCGTAGGATTCGGCCACCACGCTGCATTTGGCATGAGCCGTCGAAACCAAATCGCCTCGTGAAAAGGGTATCAAAACCTCAACGGTCTCATCCCCCGTCGTCGCTGCACGCTCTATCTCAGCTATAAGAGTCCCGATTCCCTCTCCTGTTTCAGCTGATACGAAAACCGCATCAGGAAAGCGCTCGATAAGCTCGGTGCGCTCATCTTCATTAAGGAGGTCGGTCTTGTTGAACACGAGGATGCGGGGGATTGATTGGGCATCAATCTGCTCTAGGGTTTCCTCAACCGCCGTCATTTGGCGCTCGCGATCAAGCGATGAGGCATCAACCACGTGGAGCACCAGATCGGCTCCGCGAATCTCATCCAGCGTGCTCTTGAATGCCTCGATCAGCGTGGTGGGGAGCTTTTGAATGAATCCGACGGTATCGGTGAGCGTTACCTCGCGGCCTTCCGGCAGCACAAGTTTGCGCGTGGTGGAGTCAAGCGTAGCAAAGAGCTTATCATGGCTTAAGACATCGGCTCCTGCCAGGCGATTAAGTAGGCTCGACTTTCCCGCATTGGTGTATCCGGCCTCTGCAACCTTAAAAATTCCCGACTCATAACGCGCAGATCGCTGTGTGGCACGCACCTTGGAAAGGTGCTCAAGTTCGCGACGAATAGCCGTGATGCGCTTGCGTACCATGCGGCGATCTACTTCAAGCTGGCTTTCACCCTCGCCAAAACGCGAACCCACACCACCTCCCATGCGGTTGCTGGCAAGATGAGCCCACATGCCGCGCAAACGCGGCAAGAGGTATTGGTTTTGGGCGAGACGAACCTGCAGACGGCCTTCTTTGGTTGTTGCATGCAAGGCGAAGATGTCTAAGATGAGAGCTGTGCGGTCTATCACCTTGACTTCCTTGGAAAGCGCCTTTTCGATGTTGCTCTGTTGGGAAGGGGTGAGTTCGTCATCAAAAAGAACCGCATCGGCATGAAATGAGCGGCACAGCTCTGCGATCTCTTCTACCTTGCCACTGCCCACGAACGTGCGTGGATTCGGAGCGTCGAGCCTTTGCGTGGTGGTTGCAACAACCTGAGCTCCCGCCGTATCGGCTAGACGCGCAAGCTCTTCAAGCGATGAGGATATCGCAGATCCATTGGTAGAACCCTTGTATTCGATGCCCACGAGAATGGCCCTCTCGCGCCCTTCAATGATGGGATCCTGCGTTATATCAGCAAATGACATCCAAGCCTCCATACCGTCTGAGATGTGCAAGTAGCAAGTCCGCACACCACTTTGAGGATTCGATTGCGCCCCTTTCCGCTCCAGCGCAGCAGAATCTTCTGTGGTCTGCAGCGCAAAGGCACCATTTCGTCCGCCGCGCTATATGAGACCTTCGGCTTTGAGGCAATCGATTGCCTCTTGAGTCATCCGAGAGGTATCCCCGTCATCGGCCTTGATCCAGTGGATGCGCGTGTCGTGGCGCCACCAGGTTCTTTGTCGCTTGGCGTAACGGCGCGTAGCCCGCTTGATCGCATCAATGGCATCTTTCAGCGAGCACTCGCCTTTCAAGGCAGCAACGATCTCTTTGTATCCGATGGCTTCTTTCGCGGTACATGTCTCTTCAAATCCCGCCGCTAGAAGCCCCCTCACCTCTTCCACAAGACCTGTCTCAACCATTGTATCAACCCGCCTTTCGATGCGGTTGTATAAAACGGCGGAGTCAATTTCCAGGCCGAAAAAGCGCGCCGGAACGAACTGGCGCATACCAGCAAGCCCTCTGAGTTGGTGCGCATAGCTCTTGCCTTCCAGCTCGAGCATTTCCAGGGCGCGAATCACGCGTTTCGCATTGTGGGGATGGATTGATGCGGCGCTTTCGGGGTCTTTCTCGTTGAGAAGACCCCAGAGCGCATCACAGCCATGGGTATCAAGAAAGCGCCCGTATCGTTCGCGAACAGGGTTTTCGGTTTGCCCTCCTGAGGGAAAACGGTAGTCGTCTATAGCCGCGCGTACATAAAACCCGGTTCCGCCCACAAGCACACTCCATGACTTTCGATCATCTATCTCCCGAAAAAGAGTTCGAGCTAAGTCTTGGAAAAGCGAGGCGGAGTACGCCTCTCCCGGATCGATAACATCAATTCCGTGATGGGGGACTTTGCGATCCTGGGGCGAGATCTTTGCAGTACCTATGTCCATGCCTCGATAGATCTGCATCGAGTCAGCAGATACCACCTCGCCACCGAGCTGAAGCGCTATCCTTTGAGCCACATCGGTCTTGCCTGAAGCCGTGGGGCCTACAACGCAGACCACCGGGTGGTTCAGCGACATCTGGTGCATTCCGTTTCCGGAGGCGCTAGGCACAGGCGATCTCTCCCGAAAGGTACCAGGTGCGAGCCTCGTTCACGCGAATGTTCACGAAGGTTCCGGTAAGTTGCTCTATGGAGCTTTCCTCAGGGATGCGGGCATGCGCCACTATGTTGTGGGGGGTGTGGCCTGTGAGCATAGAGGGATTGCGCTTTGACGCTCCTTCGACAAGAACCTCAAGACTGCGCCCTACGAATCGCTGGTTTTGCTCATAGGCTGATTTTTGAACAAGCGTGACCAGGGAATCGAAGCGCTTTTGAATGAGTTCACGAGGGGTTTCATCGCGCATCATGGCAGCTGGCGTCCCCTCACGGCGAGAATATATAAAGGTGAACACCTGTGAGTAGCCCACATGCTTGACCAGATCGTAAGTCGCCTGAAAATCCTCTTCGGTTTCTGTCGGAAAGCCCACGATGATGTCGGTTGAGAGCGAGATGTCGGGACAGATGGCGCGCACTCTGTCGAGAAGCCCAAGATAGTGCGCAGAAGTGTAGCGGCGATTCATGGCTTTAAGGATGCGATCACTGCCGGACTGAACCGGTAGATGAAGAGCCGGGGCAAGGCAGTCAAGCTCGGCAAACAACGCGATTACCTCATCGGTGAGATCCTTCGGATGTGAGGTGGCAAACCGAATTCGCTCAATGCCGGTGTCGGCAACCCCTCGCAGCACGTCAGCAAAACGAGGTTCGCCATAAAGGTCGCGTCCGTAGGAGTTTACATTCTGACCGAGTAGGGTGATCTCGCGCACGCCGTCATCCACAAGACGGCGTGCCTCATCCAGTAAGTCCTCAAGAGAACGCGATCGTTGCCGTCCACGCACAGAGGGAACCACGCAGTAGGTGCAAAAGTTGTCGCAGCCCACCGTGATGGGAAGCCAGGCTGACCACGGATGAAGACGTTTCGCGGGCAAGTCGGTTGAGAAAGTTGTGGACGATTCAAGGGTTTCCACACAATGCCCACCGCCGCAGAGAACTTCCTCTAAAAGGAGGGGAAGGCGCTCGATGTTCTGCGTGCCGAACACCACATCAACATGGGGGAGCCTATCGATGAGCTTGTGACCGTCGCGCTGTCCGATGCAGCCACCGATGCAGATGATGCGCCTACTCAGATCGCTTCCCTTGGGGAGCGGGACATTTTTAATCGAGGCGACCTGCCCCATAAGACGTGTATCGGCAGCCTCACGGATGCAGCAGGTGACAAAAACGGCAATTTCAGCCTGTTCCAATTCCAAAACCTGTACGGCACCCAAGGATTCGAGGGTGCCCGCTATTCGCTCGGAGTCGTGCTCGTTCATTTGGCACCCGTATGTGTACAGGCAAAACGTTCGGTTCTGAAGCTGCGGCATAAAGCCTCTCCTTCGATCGCCTGACTGCGGGCGCAAAGCGGCACCCGAAAAAAACAAGGCCGTGATTGCGAAGTGCTGAATATCTACTTCAAGGAGGACTCAAGAGGGTCGCTTCACACGGAAGCCCCAGCAAGACGCCCATTATTGCGCGGTTCCACGTCAAAACGAATGGCGGTTCGATACTCGCCGTCTATCACAATGTCGGCAAACGACGGCACGCATACGATTTCAATGCCGACAGGGGAAAGAAAACCGCGCGATATGGCAATTGCCTTGACGGCCTGATTCACAGCCCCGGCACCAACGGATTGGATCTCCACACACAACCCGTCCTTGATCATACCGGCGATAGCCCCCGCCACCGAAGCAGGCGAAGATTTTGATGATACTTTCAAGCAGCCAACATGTGACTTGTGTTCAGTGTCGTGGGGCATGATCTTCCTTTACGATGTTTCAACTGCGTTGGTTAGTTGATGTATGTGGCTCGGTCGGTAACAGATCCAAGTCGCACCACAGGGCAGATTGTACTACAACTGTTTACTCACAGGGAAGAAGACCTGCACCCCATTACGCGAAATGCGAAATACAGGTTCGATATCTCTTTCCAGAAAATAGAGATCGGCCAGCTTCTGCCATGCACGCACGAGATCGGCGGAAAAGGTATCCAAGTCCTCTTGCGCTATTTTCAGGCTGCGGTGATCTTTGTCGAGAACTCGGAGCGGCGAGGATTTGCGAGTGTCGCGCTTCTCGTTTTGATGGCGGCGATGAAGGGTCTCCAAGAAGGGTGCGAGGGGTGTAACCTGACCCTGAAGCACGCGATAAGCGCTCCGAGATGACATTTCGAGGCCCAATTGAGCGGCTGTCTGTGCAAGGGAGGCCGCATCGGATGACATGGCTATTCTTTTTGATGGGGAGACCTCTGCCAGAGATACATCACTGACAATCGCATGCGAGCTTATGCCGAAGGCGCGCAGTGTGGCCGCTATTTCTACCGGACTTCCGAAATACACCGTACATCGCCGTCTGTTTGCCAACGCAAATTCAGCGGTACTTCGGGCGATATTATGCGGCCCCGGCCCTACACTCCACTCACCGTCATCTCCTTTGATGAGGTCAGGAAGTGTGCTTTGGTCGTGGCGCTCAGTAAGTGTTGAGGTATCAAAGGCGACAACAAACGAACTTCCCTTTCCGGGAATCGATGCAGCTATGCGCGCTTCAAGGGCGTTTTCCCTTATCGAATACAGAGCCATCCCACGACCATGCACCCCCCAGTCATCCACCACCACAGAATCGAGCTTTGAGGTAACGCGCGGCTCGAAGACCACCTTCTGCAGATGCTCGGGAACGCCGTCCCCATCGTCAACCATCACCAGACGGCGTTCATCACCCGATTTGGTAGTGGCGAAAAAAATGGAGCGCGCATGCGCATCACGGGCGTTGCGCAGCATCTCAACGGCAGCATCCTCTACGCAGCGGATGTCTTGCTTGGCTTGGCGGCGCTCAGCTTCAGAAACCCTCAAACGAACAAAGCCGTCTCCGAGGTCGGATTCGACCCTGAGACGGCTTTTAGATGTTGCCTCATCTATGAAATTGGAAAGCTCGGACACCTCAGACATGTGCTCACCCTCGCGTATCCACCCTCGCGCATCGCCGCGTGGCAGGAGCGAATCCTATTTGGCGTAATCCACAGCGCGGCTTTCGCGGATGACCACAACCTTAACTTGGCCCGGATATTGCATTTCATTCTCAATTTGTTGGGCAATGTCGCGTGCAAGCACCACGGCTGCGGGCTCATCCACCACCTCAGGGATCACCATCACGCGAATTTCACGACCGGCCTGCATGGCGTAGGTGCGCTCGACTCCCTCATGGGCATTGGCTATCTCTTCGAACTTCTCAAGGCGCTTTACATAGCTCTCAAGACTTTCCTTGCGGGCTCCGGGACGTGCTGCTGAAACGGCATCGGCAGCCTGCACCAAAACGTCCAAAACGCTGTTGGGATCGATATCGGCGTGGTGGGCCTCAATGGCGTGGACGATTTCGGGCTTCTCGCCAAAACGGCGCGCCAGATCGGCCCCGATTACCGCATGAGGACCTTCAACCTCGTGATCAACCGCTTTACCGAGGTCATGCACAAGGCCGGCCCGCTCGGCACGAACCGGA
>CAZLKG010000060.1:0-9297 GCA_964560045.1 uncultured Slackia sp. | reverse complement strand
GCCCCGAGAGGTTGTTGTAGAGCGCCACGTCGCGCGAGGCATCCTCGCTCTCGCCGTATAGCGCAAGCGTCTTGGTTTTGAAGGGGGTGCAGTAGTGCTGAACGATAAACGGAGCCCCGATTGCTTCGTTGGCATAGCGGTCGACGATGGTAGACCATGCATTGTCGGTGAAATCAATTCCCGCATACACGTTCTTGCTTCCGTAGGCGTCGGTGGGCTTGATTATCCACTTCGTACGCTGCGCTTTTATCGCTGCAAGATCCACGTATCTCTCGTCGAGAAACGCAGTGAAGGGCACCGTTTCGTCCACGAAGCGGTTTTCCTCATCGGTTAATATCGCGCGTGTCTGGGGCATGAACAGCACCTGGAAGATCTGCTTGTCATGCGCGATATGGCCTGCAAAGCTGCCGATGAGGGCCACTTTTTGTTCACGCACCGCCCGGATGAGAGCCTGGCTTTCCTCCCAGTGCGCAATTATGTCGTTGGTGACGCTGCGACGCCACACGGCATTGATAGGGGCATCATCACGACCAAAAAATGCCTTACCACCCATCAGGGTACCGTCTTGGTATCGCAGCTCGCGCACGTCGTAGATCGAGCACTCCACGCCGCGTTCGGCAAACAGCTTGGCGTAAATCTTGAATTCCTCAGCGATGGCATTTTCCAGAAAATCGACGATGGCGATATGTGGGTGTTCCACCTTGAAGCGGTAGGTGTCGTATATGGAGAAAAATTCGTCTATCCAGCCGTCAAAAAGCTCCTCGTCGCAGGTTTTCACAAGGTGGCGCTTGGAAAACTCACGTACGGGAGTTGCCTCAACGATGCTGGCACCTATCTCGCGGTTCTCGTTCATTCCCGAGGAACCGTCGCCGTTGAACTCGCAAAAGGTGGCATCAAGCGTGTCCTCATCGAGGAACAGATCCACGCGGGCAAAGGGGAGAACGGCCGTATAGTCGCGTGGCAAAAGGATGAGATCTACCAGTCGTTCATCGAAGTCGAAGCATGAGCGGTAGGCGGGATTGTCAAGGTATTCTTGCATCACCTTGACAAGAATGCGGTGCGCCGTCTCGGCGATGTATTTGAAACGATCGTAGGTCGTCTTGTCATAGAAGCGCGGGACGAATGAGGAATCAATCACCTCATCGCGATAGATTGCAGTCGATCGCTCCATACGTTCACGGGCGGCAAGGCGCTCATCGGCACATCCGCCGAGCGCATCGACGATTTTCAGGTATTCGTCGGTAAAGGCGGCATTTTTGGTGGCAGAAGCCGAAGGTTCACGTAACGGCATGTTTTCTCTTCCCTCTGTTGTGCTTGGCATCTCACGGTGTCGCGAAGCCTGTGGCGGCGGGAGTCTATCATCTCGGTGCGAAGAACTCGTGGCGTGTCTGTTTCTTGTATGCCTCGCATACCTTGGTTGTAAACGACCCCTCTTCACGATACCATCCCGTTTTCGTAGGTGTCTCTCCGGCACATTTCACCATAGGGCCAAGGGAAGGCTTAAAAGGGGTTCTGACATGAAGGAGGAATCTTGACTCGATCCTATTTGTTCACCAGTGAATCGGTGACCGAGGGCCACCCCGATAAGGTATGCGACCAAATTTCAGATGCCGTACTTGACGCAATCCTTGCCAAAGAGGCCGATCTAGAGGCTGCGGCCTACGTTGCTCCCAACGGCAAGCCGGCTGATCTCTCTAAGATCCGCTGTGCATGCGAGGCCATCGCCACTACAGGTGTTGTGTTTGTCACCGGCGAGATTCGCACCCAGGCTTACGTGGACGTGGATCGCATCGTGCGCGGCGTGTTGCGTGATATCGGATACGATCGTGCTAAATACGGTTTTGACTGCGATACCTGCGGCGTACTCAATTCGATCCATGAGCAGTCTTCAGACATTGCCATGGGTGTAGATGAATCATGGGAGGTTCAGCACGGTAAGGCCCTTGATGACAAAGACGCAATCGGTGCGGGCGATCAGGGGATGATGTTCGGTTATGCCTGCGATGAGACGCGCACTCTCATGCCCATGCCAATCTATCTAGCCCATCGTTTGGCTGAGCGCTTGACCGAGGTGCGCAAAAACGGAACATGCCCCGACCTGCGCCCGGATGGGAAAACCCAAGTGAGCGTTCGCTATGAGGATGACAGGCCCCAATGGGTGGAAAAGGTGCTCATCTCCGCCCAACATTCGGACGACCTAGACGGCGATACGCTTCATGCCCAGCTTGTGGAACATGTGATCAATCCCGTCTTTGAAGCCGAAGGCGTTGCGCGAATCCCTGGAATGCAGGTTTTTGTGAACCCCACCGGACGCTTTGTCATTGGCGGTCCCATGGGTGATGTGGGACTTACCGGTCGCAAGGTCATCGTCGATACCTACGGCGGCATGGGTCGCCACGGTGGCGGTGCCTTCAGCGGAAAGGACTGCACAAAAGTTGACCGATCCGGTGCTTATGCTGCTCGTTGGGTCGCAAAAAATGTAGTGGCTGCAGAACTCGCTTCGCGCTGTGAGGTGCAAGTGGCCTACGCCATCGGTGTTGCTCGCCCGGTGAGCGTGATGGTTGAGACGTTTGGCACCGAGCGCGTGGCAGCACAGGTTATAGAGCGCGCCATAAACGAGGTGTTCGACCTGCGTCCCGCTGCCATCATCGACGATCTGAGCCTGCGCCGCCCCATCTACCGCAAGACCGCCGCTTACGGGCATTTCGGTCGCGAGCTACCTGAATTCACTTGGGAGCGCACCGATCGCGTCCGGGATTTGCGTGCCGCTTGTGGACTGTAGCGCTTCTGCATTCTACTTGTTTGCATGAGAACCGTTTCCGTCATAGTTGATATCCAGACCCAATCGCTTGACTCGCCTTACACCTATGTCGTGCCCGAAGACATGGAAGGGGCAGCTGTGGGTTGCGCCGTGTTGGTCGAATTCGGATCAAGGCGAGCTGTGGGATACGTGATCGGCGTTCAGGATTGTGACCTTACCCCGTCGCCTTGCGAGAAGCGCCCCCGACCCCTCAAGCCCATTCTTGCGGTTCTCTCCGAGCCGTATTTCGACGATTTCGGGGCGAGCCTCTTGCAATTCGTGGCTCATGAATACGTCGCCCCACTGGGGGCATGTGTCCATCTGCTCACCCCTGTGGGCCGCACCCCTAAGGTTCTTAAGCGTGGAGATGAGTGGGAGCTTAAAAAACCGGCAAAACGGCGCAGGAAAAAAATTGACAGGGACGAACCCGTCTCTTGTGTCCATATAGCTCAAAAGGCCCAAGGCCGCGAAAACTTCGAGCTAACCGAGGGGCAGAGGAAGGCTGTTTGTGCCATAGAGGCGGCGATGGAGCGTGCATCGGGCGAATGCGTCGTGGTGGATGGCGTCACCGGATCGGGAAAGACCGAGGTGTATTTGCGGGCTATCCGTGCCGCGCTTTCCTGCGGGTGTGGAGCAATCGTGCTCGTGCCTGAGATATCGCTCACACCTCAAACCGTCGCGCGATTTGAAGAGCGTTTTGGAGAGACGGTTGCCGTGACGCACTCGCGCATGACCGCTGCCGAGCGCTATGACCAATGGGAGGATGTGCGCTGCGGACGCAAGCGCGTGGTGGTCGGTGCCCGCAGCGCACTGTTCTCGCCCGTGGAAAATCTCGGGCTGATTGTGGTGGATGAGGAACATGAGGGCACCTACAAGCAGGAGAGCGCGCCACGCTACCACGCGCGCGATGTGGCAGCGTGGATGGTTAAAAAGCTCGGTGCCGTACTCGTTTTGGGAAGCGCGACCCCTTCTATTGAAGCCCTGTGCCGCACCAAGACCGACCCAACATGGATCCGCGTAAGTCTACCCAGGCGTACCAATGACAGATCCATGCCAAAGGTGAGCGTGGTAGACATGGCGCACGAATTCGGCCTCGGCGAGCGCTCAATGTTCTCCCGCCAGCTCAAAGCTGCCTTGCTTGCCGCAGCGGATGCGGGGCGCAAGGCTGTGCTCATGCTCAACCAACGAGGATTTGCCAACTTTTTGCTCTGCCGTGAATGCGGCTACGTTCCTGAATGTCCCGCGTGCTCCGTCTCGCTCACCTATCATGAGCGGGGAAACCTGCTCATCTGCCACCATTGCGGAAGGCGCATCTTGGCACCTGCCACATGCCCTACCTGTACCAGCCCCTATCTTAAGAAATTCGGTTCCGGCACCCAGCGCGTCGAATCGGAACTTATCGGTTTCTTCTCCGAAAACGGCTATACCGTCGAAGCATTTCGAGGCGAGGCTGACAAGGAAGGCTACTCCTGCACCGTGACAGGACACAGCGTTCGGGTGATTCGGATGGATTCGGACACCACCTCAAGTCGCGATGCACATGCGCGGCTGTTGGCGGCATTTGCCCAGCCGGGAGCAGCGGTGCTTTTGGGAACCCAGATGATAGCTAAGGGGCTTGATTTCGACGAAGTGGTGCTGGTAGGCGTTATCAACGCAGACACACAGCTTCGCCTGCCCGACTTTCGTGCTGCGGAGCGCACCTTTGATTTAGTGGAGCAGGTTGCAGGCCGTGCGGGGCGGGGAAGCGTGGAAGGGCGTGTGCTCGTGCAGACCTACATGGCCGATGCTGTGGCGATAAGGGCCGCCGCTGCATACGACAGGCCCCGCTTTTTGGCGGATGAGCTTCCCAAGCGCCGCATGCTGGGATATCCACCCTACACCCGGCTGGCCAATATCCTCATATGGGGGGCTGATGAGAAGGAGGTGCGCAAAGTTGCCCTTGATGTGGACGCTCGTGTGAACGAGGCGATTCGTGACGTGGTGGGCAGTGACTGGATTTCCCTCGGTGCAACACCCTGCGCGCTCGATCGCCTGCGGGGGCAGTACCGCTGGCATATCCTAATAAAGGCTCCGCGCGATGCCGACATTGCGCGGCTGGTGGAACCCGTGATACGCACTCGCCGTGTTCACAAACGCGTGAACGTTGCCTGCGATGTGGATCCGCTCAGCCTTCTGTAAGCCTTATCTCACCCGACGCATTATTCGGTGCTGATCCGGCGATCCGACACGAGGTTTTGTGGTCAGCGTATACGCCTAAACCTCACCGCAAAGTGGGCATCGGGGCCCCTCTCGGTAAGCGCCGGAGCGATCTTTTCCTCAACCGCAAAGGATTCGCCGAGCTTGGTTTTAAGGAATCGTTCCACCACCTGTTCGTTTTCCTCCTTAAATACAGTGCAGGTGGCATAGGTGAGCGCTCCGGTGTTCTTCACCATCTTGGCGGCTTCGATGAGAAGGTCGAGCTCTGTGGCAGCCATTTCGCCTATTTGGGCTTCGGTTAGACGCCAGCGGATTTCGGGATGACGGCGCAGAGTGCCAACACCCGAACATGGGGCATCAAGCAGTACCGCATCGAAACTCGCCTCGGGCATAAGCTGAGAAAGTTTGCGCCCGTCGGCCTTCACGGGGCGAACCGTCTCTATACCGTAAGCCTGAACGCGTTTGGAGAGGATCTCGACTTTGAAGCCGTGAACATCCACTGCAACCATGGGAATGGCGCAACCAAAGGAGCGCACGGCATTGCTTTGCACAAGGATGGTCTTGGTGCCGCGTCCACTGCCGATTTCCAAAAAGGCATCCACATCGTGGTTGGGACATGCGAGCGCAGCTACGGCCTGAGCCGACGCATCAGATACAAGCACCTCTCCCCGTTCAAAAAGCGTTCGCACCTCGGGTTTTACAAGCGCGCGAGCGTTGCCCACCAGATAGCATCCAGGCGTGTCTTCTGCGGGGATGAGCAGGCTGCCCACCTGGTCAAAAATCTCGATCACGTCCTCATCTCGGGCTTTGAGGGCATTTACGGCAATGTGGAGTGGGGCTTCGGTGTTGCAGGCACGCATGAACGCCGTGGCCTTGTCGAGGCCCATTTCATTCATAAGACGTTTGGCAAGCCACAGAGGAAACGCGTGTGAGCGGGCAAGTACGGACAGGCTCAATGTAGGACGGCCAAAGGGAAATAACTTGGCGCTTTTGGCCATCTTGCGAAGCACCGCATTAGCAAGACCGCCGGCCTTTGGTGCCACCGAACACACCAATTCGACCCCCTGATCGACAGCTGCGTAGGCGGCCTTGTCAAGGAAGAGAAGTTCATAGGCGCTCACGCGCAGAGCGTCGCGCACATCGGGCTGTATGTCATCGGGAGAGTTGAGATTTCTGTTGATGAATTCGTCGAGTGTACCCACCGTGGCCACAACACCTCGCGCGAGCTTTGTGGCAAAGGCGGAATCCTCCTGGGAAATCCCCTCCATTCGAGCAAGTACCCCACCTATAACTTCTGAGGCAAATGCATCGCGCTCGCGTACCTCGCGGCCAACTGCGCATGCGGCAATACGGGCGGGAGAGAGTTTGGGTTGCCGGTGATCGCTGTGGGGTTTACCGGTATGAGGACGGGTTTTGTGCTCGTGGCGCACAACATCCTTCTTGGGGTTTCTGCGACCCTCCCTGTGTCTGCTCTCATGCCCCTCGCGCTTCTCGGGGGATTTGAAATTACGCTGGGAGCCATCGTATGGTTTTCCGGATTCTCTGCGGGATGCCTGGCCTTCACGGTTGTCTTTCTTCGATTTGGAATAGCCTTTGGTGGGCGTCCAGCTGTAGCGCTTGGTTTCACCGTCGCGGGCACTGTGCCCCTCTCTCTTGCCGTCATGCGGTTTGTTCCCTCTGCGCTCATCGACGCGGGTTGGAGCGTGCGCATGATCGGATGAGGCACCCTTGCGCCTCGAGAAGTTTTTGGTACCGTGAGAAGAAGTCCCTTTTGTATAGCTGCGCTTTCCACTGTGCGATCGGTTGCTTTGAAAACCCTCTGAATGAGACGAGTTTCTGCGATTATTGCTGTGTTTGGCCGTCATCTCACAACCGCTCCCACATCACGTTACCTGTCTTTATTTCTTGAACACCGCTCGCAAATGCAGCGGCGGACATCTCTTTTTTGCCGTCCGGTTTGAGTCTTACAACTTCGAACGGTCTGTCTGCACACCCCAAAAGGAGGTGTTTCTCACGCAAAAGCGCCTGTCCAGGTCGCACTTCTGCAAACCGCTCATTCCCTGGGGTGTGGTTGATGGCCGGCCTGGCTTCGATGAGCGTTACCCCACGCCCTCCTATGAGGCACTTAGATGGATGGGCGGAACCTGATGCCTGTACACGGCGAAGATTTGTAGTCGCAGGATCATCCGGTGAACAGTTGAGTTCACCTTTTTGGAGTTTCGGCGCATAGGTAGCCTGAGATTCGTCTTGGGGGATCCATCGAATCTCGCCACGTTCGGCGGCACATATGGCAAACAGTAAGGCTCGGGCACCCTTTTCGGCCAACTCGGCCGTAAGACGCTCGCATGTCATATCACCTATGTCGCAGGAGCGAAACACGCAACACTCACCCGTATCCACTCCCGCCTCCATCCGCATGATGCATACACCCGTCCTCTTCTCACCTGCGAGAATAGCTCGCTCCACCGGTGCCGCCCCGCGATATTTGGGAAGAAGAGAGGCATGAACGTTCAAACACCCCAGCGCCGGTATGTCGAGAATTTCCTGGGGGAGGATCTTTCCGTATGCGGCGACACAAATCATCCGGGGGTTGAGTGCACAGAGACGTTCGGTTTCTTCAGGGTCGAGAAGTGAGCGGGGTTCGTATACCTTAATTCCTGCAGAAAGAGCAATTTTCTTGACAGGTGAGGGCGCAGGCGTCTTCCCGCGATTTCGTATCGCATCGGGCTGAGTGTAGACCGCAACGATCTCATGCTGTTCCTTGAGTTCATCTAAGATACTCGCTGCGAAATCAGGCGTTCCCATGAAAACAATGCGCATGACACCTCCCATCTCCCCACAAAGAATCCCAATCATCGTTTCGATGAGGACTGTTAACGTACAAAGGAGACCTTTACTTGATTGAAGTCTCGCCCGGCTTGGCACCGGCTTTTTTGGCGCGCTCAAAGTCCCGTATTGCCTGGATACGAGCGGAAGGCTCACATGTTTCAAGCATGGTTTTGCCGTCGAGATGATCGATCTCGTGCTGAAGACAGCGGCCCAAAAGGCCGTCGCCTTCAATCTGCCATTCCTCTCCATCAAGGTCAAAATAGCGAACCACCGCGTATTCAGGGCGCGTGATGGGAACCGATATACCGGGAAAAGACAAGCATCCCTCATCTTCGGTAAGCATCCGACCACGCGTTTCCACGATGGAGGGGTTCACCATGATAATGGGATTTCGCTCTCCATCATCCTGATCGCAGTCGATCACAACGAGGCGCTTGCTCACACCCACCTGGGGCGCCGCCAAACCACAGCCGTTGTTTCTGTACATGGTGTTGGTCATCTGTCTGGCAAGTTTTTTGAGGCTCATATCGGAGAGGTCACACTCCGCACACGGGGTTTCCAAGATGGGATTAGGCGCTATGAGCACGTGGAGCGAATCGAATGCCATATTTCCTCTTTTCAATATCCTATGAGCCAAAAGCGCGCCTCCCAATCAAAGAGCATGTGGTAGCACGAGGCCGACAGCTCTCAGATGGGGCATCAACAAGGTGAGCTCTTGGTCGAAATCACCGGAGGGGAGTATAGCAGAGCGAAGGAGCGTTTCCGCACGTGAGGAACGCGCCAACGAAAGACGCATGAGACGCATGAGTCAGGACCTGACGGATGAGATTATCAGACACTTTTCCTAACTTTTCATACTCACGTTCCTCCAGAGGTGTGAGTATGGGAGGTCAGGAGGGTCGCAGGGCGGTGTGGCATGTTTATGGGAAGAGAAAACGAACTCAAAGCGCTTTCTCGTTTGCGTTTAGAGCCTTGTGTTCGCAGATGATTGTTCCTATCGGGCGTACTTGTGGCGCAGCGCTTCCACGTCCACCCCCTCGAGTTCGAGCAGATATCGTTTAACCTTGATTCCTGCCGCATAGCCTACGAGTCTGCCGTCCGATCCCACCGCGCGGTGACACGGGACGATGATAGGCAGGGGATTTTTGTTGTTAGCCAGACCCACCGCGCGAAACCCACGGGGGCTTCCCACCGCCTGGGCTATGTGGGCGTAGGTTTCGGTCTGCCCGTAAGGGATTCTCTCCAGCTCCTTCCACACCGCACGTTGGAATTCACTGCCCTGGGGATTGAGGGGCACGTCGAAACTGCGTCTCTTGCCCGCGAAATACTCCTGCAGCTGGGTTGCCGCCGTGTTGGTGAGGGCGCTGGGGCGACGCAGAGCACCTTCCACGGATTGGGCACCGAACAAAATTCTGGTCAGACCCCCTTCATCAGCAACTATGGTGAGCCTGCCTAATGGCATGCCGTAGACG